>NZ_CAUTOU010000039.1:0-19527 GCF_963539965.1 uncultured Propionibacterium sp. | reverse complement strand
CTCGTGCCCGCCGGTGGCCGCGGGACGCCGCGCAGAGGAACGAGGGCCGGCCGGCGCTGAATCGCCGGGGCCCCGCTGTATCGTGCAGGTCATGACGAGGGCCCTCGCCGTGAGCTTCGAGCCGTACGGGCAGCTGCACTTCCTGGCTGTCGGCGGGCGCGACTACGCGCCCGGAGACAGGGTCCTCTACCCAAGCGGGGGCGGCCTCGAGGTCGCCACCGTCGTCTGGCGCGGCGAGTCCGACATCGGCGAGGGCGTCCCCACCTGCGCGGGCCCGGCCACCGATTCCGACCTGGCCCGCGACGAGGAGCACCAGTACCGCCGCGCCCGCGCCGCCGAGGTGGCGCGGGCACTCATCAGGCGGCACGGCCTGGCCATGAAGCTGCTCGCCGTCGACTACCTGGACGATGACGGCAGGGGCGAGCGGCTCACCGTCGTCTACTACCGGGCCCCCGAGCGGGTCGACTTCCGCGCGCTGCTGGGCGACCTGGTCCGCGTGCTGCGCACCCGCATCGATCTGCGCCAGGTGGGCGACCGCGACGCCGCCCGGCTGCTCGGCGGCGTCGGCATGTGCGGGCGCGTCCTGTGCTGCGCAGGCCATCTGCGCACCGTCGACCCGGTGTCACTGCGCCTGGCCCGCACCCAGGACGTCGCGGCCAACGGCACCCAGCACGTCGGGGCCTGCGGCCGCCCGGCCTGCTGCCTGCGCTTCGAGCAGGACAGCTACGAGGACTTCCGCGCCCGTGCACCGCGCATGGGCGCGACCGTCTCCACGCCCGACGGCACCGGGCGGGTCGTCGGCTACCAGGTGCCGCTCGACGCGGTCGTCGTGGCGGACTCCGGCGGCGAGCGCCGCAGCTGCCCGCTCGGCAGGGTCTGCCCGATCCGGTCCGGCCGGGCCCTCCGCCGGAACGAGGGCGTGCGGACCGGCCAGGAGCGGCCCTCCCGCCAGGGCGGGAGCGTTCGCAGGCGCATACGCCCTCGCAGCGATCAGGAGAGACGATGAGCAGTTCCCGTATCGGCCGCCGGGTCCTCCCGGCGGTCATGGCCTGCGCCGTGACGCTGGCCGGTTGCAGCGCCGGCGGTGCGGGCGGCGCCTCCCCGCAGGGCACGACGGCGGGCTCGGGGGCGAGTGAGCCGTTCACCGTCCCCGCGCCGTCGGCCACCTGGGGCGACCTGGGCTCGGCCCCCGACCGTCAGCAGCTCGACGTCGCCCAGCCCGACGTGCCCGGTTTCACCGCCGCGCCCGAGGGCGGGGGACTGCAGCGCTACCTCGACCAGCGGGTCGACTGGGGCGAGTGCGAGCCCCTCGCCGATGCCGACGGGCAACGGGCCGCGGCCGACGACCGGTGCGCCACCGTCGTCGCCCCGCTCGACTGGAACGACCCCGACGGGCAGGCGATCACCCTGGCCATGCGCATGCGCCCGGCCTCCGGCGGCCCCTCCGACCAGGACCTGTTCGTCAACCCGGGCGGCCCCGGCGGCAGCGCCCAGGACTTCGTCACCCACGTCGACACCGCGGGGCTGGAGGACTACAACATCATCGGCCTCGACCCGCGCGGCTCCGGCGAGTCGACTCCGGTCGTCTGCGGCGATCTGACGCAGACCGATGCGCTCGAGAACGCCGACTGGTCGCCCGACGACCAGGCCGAGATCGACGCCCTCGTGGCGGCCAGCACCGACTTCGCGGCCCAGTGCCGCCGGGGCTCCGGCGCCCTGCTCGACCACGTCGACTCGATCGATGCGGCCTACGACATGGACCTCGTCCGCGTACTGCTCGGCCAGCAGAAGCTCAACTGGTACGGCGTCAGCTACGGCACCTGGCTGGGCGCCGTCTACGCCGAGCTCTACCCGGACCACGTGGGACGCATGGTGCTCGACTCGGCCGTCAACATCACCGACCAGGACGGTGTCCGGCAGGCCGACGGCTTCGAGCAGGCCCTCGACGCCTTCGCCGAGTGGTGCGCCGACGATTCCTCCTGCCGGCTGGGCGACAGCCGGCAGGAGGTGCTCGGGGCGGTCTCGTCCTTCCTCGACGGTCTCGACGCCCGGCCGCTCGCCGTCGGCGACCGCAGGCTCACCCAGACCCTGGCGGTCAACGGCATCCTGCTGTTCCTCTACAGGGACTCCAGCGCCTACCGGTACCTCGCCCGGGCGATCGCCCTGGCGCAGTCCGGCGACGGCGGCCACCTGCTCCAGGCCGCCGATGCCATGATCGGGCGCGGCGACGGAGGCTACGAGCAGCTCGCCTATTCATTCCCGGCCATCGGTTGCGCCGACACCACCGACGACGGAGTGGGCCGGGCCATCAGCGACTGGCAGGACGACGACTACTCCGGGGCCCCGGTGCTCGGCAGGGCCATCGGCCTCGAACTGAGCTGCCCGGTCTGGGCCGCCGAGCCGGCCGCTCAGATCAGGATCACCGCCGCCGGCGCCCCGACGATACTCATCGTCTCGAACACCGGCGACTCGGCCACCCCGCACGAGTACGCGCAGTGGATGCGCCGGCAGATGCCCACGACCGTGCTCGTCAGCCGCGAGGCCGTCGGTCACGGCGCCTTCGGGGCCGGCAGCGGCTGCCTCGACGACGCCGTGGCCGGCTTCCTCGCCGACGGCACGGTGCCCCAGGACGGCCTGGTCTGCACCGACTGAGCCCCGCGTCCCCCGGGCGGTCGTGGCCGGGTGATTCGTCCCAACCCGGTTCGCCCGGTATAGTGAATCCGCCGTCCTGCACGGGTGGCGCGCCAACTTAGCTCAGTCGGTAGAGCGACGCTCTCGTAAAGCGTAGGTCGCGGGTTCGATCCCCGCAGTTGGCTCCGGGAGGCGGGGACCTCAGCGCGGCGGCGCCGCGCTCTCGCGCACGACCAGGGATGCGGGCACCAGGACGCCGCGGGGCTCGTCCCGTTCGCCGCGCAGCTGGGGCAGCAGGGCCGCGACGAGCTCGGTGCCGATCGTCTCGAAGTCCTGGGCGACGGTCGTCAGCGGCGGCCACATCCACTCGGCCATGATGTCGTCGAAGCCGATCACCGAGACGTCCTCGGGGATGCGCCTGCCCGCCTCGTGGCATGCCCTGATGAAACCGAGGGCCATCTCGTCGTTCGCGCTGAACACGGCCGTCACGCCCGGGTCCTCGAGCAGCTTCAGCCCGGCCTCGTAGCCGGACCGCGGCGACCAGTCGCCGCGCACCAGCGGGGGCACGGCGCGGCCCTGCTCCCACAGGGCGGCGATCCACGCCTCCTCGCGGGCCCTGGCCTGCACCGAGGTCGGCGGGCCGGCGATGTGGTGCACCGTCTCGTGGCCCAGACCGAGCAGGTGGTGCACCGCGTCCCGGGCGCCGTTCCTCTGGTCGGTGCCGACGGCCGTGTGCTGGTCCGTGTAACGGAAGTCGCCCACGACGAGGGGCATGTCATCGGGCAGGCTCACCGGCGAGCTGCTCGGCGTCTCCAGGCGCAGCACGACGACGCCGTCGACCGACTGCGACAGGGAGTTGAGCGCGCCGGTGAAGTCCTCGGCGCTGTTCGAGGGCGCGTCGACGAGCATGACGCCGAAGCCCTCGCCCCGCAGGGCCGCGGTCACGGCGTCGATGATGTGCGCCTCGCCGGTCCTGGCCAGCTTGTGGCCGATGACGCCGACGGTGTTGAAGGCGCCGCTGCGCAGCGCCTGGGCGGCGCGGTTCGGCGCGTAACCGAGCCGGCGCATCGCCTCGCGGACCTTCTCGGTCGTGGCGGGTCTGACCGTGTCCTCACTGCGCGCGACGCGCGAGACCGTCTGGGCCGAGACGCCGGCCAGGCGCGCCACGTCCTGCATGGACGCCCTCGAACGCTGGCTCATCCGGCCGCCCCGTCCAGACACAGCCCCCACGATACGGTCCAGCGGCGCCCGGGACGGAGCCGGACCAGATGGTCGCCGCTGGCGAACGCGTTCGCAGGGCACGACATGGGCTCGGCCGCGACGCCCGCCCGCTGCAGCGGGCCCAGCTCGGGGAAGTCCCCGGTGCAGACCTGCCAGAAGTCCAGCGGGGCCCGCGACCAGGCTGCGGCAGTACGACCGTCCGGTGAGGCCAGGCGCACCCAGGAGCGGCCGTCCGCGTCGCGCGCGGCGCCCGCGAAGCCGTCGTCCAGCACCGCGCCGCCGATGCGGCGCGCCGCGCCGAAATCGAGGCGCCCGGGGATGGGCCGCACCCCGACCGGCAGCATGCGGCCGTCCGTCTCGACCCAGCCGGACGCGTCGACGGCCAGCGTGCAGTCGTCGACACGGGCCCCGCCCGGCGACAGCCACGGGTGGAAGCCGATCCCGAAGGGCGCATCCGCGCCGCCCCTGTTGGTGGCGGTCGCCGTGACCGTCAACCCGTCGCCGGCGAGCGCGTAGCGGACCGCCAGCTCGACCGCGAACGGGTAGCCGGGCCGGTCGCCGAGCGCGACCGTCGCCGTGAGGGCGTTGCCGTGCGCGCGGGTCACGGTCCAGTGCAGTTCGTTGGCGAAGCCGTGGTTGGCGTTGCCCCGCGCCCTCTCGTTGACGGGCACCCGGTGCTGCACGCCGTCGAAGACGTAGCGGCCGCCGCCCAGGCGGTTCGGCCAGGGGGCCAGGACCGCGCCGTGCATGCCCGGCGCGGGGGCGCCCGGTTCGAGGGGGACGACGACGTCGCGCCCGCCCACCCGGTAGGCGCGCAGCGCGCCGCCGAGACTCGTGACGACGGCGCGCTGCGCGCCCAGGACGAGGGCGGTCTCCCCGCCGGCGCCCGGCGCCGGGGACCCGCCGGTCATCGCAGCACTCTCCGCCCGGACTCGGCGGCGACGGCGGGGATGAATCGCGGCTCGTCCCAGCCGTGCTCCGCGTAGGCCCGCCCGACGGCCCGCTCCACCTGGCCGACCAGCCCGGCGGGCACCAGCGCGATCGCCGAACCCCCGAAGCCGCCGCCGGTCATCCGCGCGCCCAGCGCCCCCGAGCCCCGGGCGGCCTCGACCGCCACGTCCAGTTCGGGGCAGCTCACCTCGTAGTCGTCGCGCAACGAGGCGTGCGAGGCGTCCAGCAGCGGACCGATCCGGTCGTAGGCCCCGGTCCTGACCAGGGCGACGAACTCGTTCACCCGTCCGATCTCGGTGACGACGTGGCGCACCCGCTTGAACTCCACCGGGTCGCTCAGGCGGTCCAGCAGCCCGTACGGGTCGGCCACCTGCCCGAGCAGCTCCACCCCCTCGCGCCCGGCGACCCGCTCGCAGGTGGCGCGGCGCTGGGCGTACTGGCCGTCGACGAGCGCGTGCGAGGCCCGGGTGTCGATGACGAGCAGGCTCAGGCCCCGCCCGGTCAGGTCGAAGGGGACGAGCTCGGTGGAGCCGTCCAGCGTGTCGAGCACCAGCGCGCGGCCCGCGCCGGCCAGCAGGGAGGCGGACTGGTCCATCGAGCCGGTGGGGGCCCCGACCACCTCGTTCTCGGCCCGCTGGCAGACGCCGACCAGCTCGCGGCGCCCGACGGGCAGGCCGAGGACGTCGACCAGGGCCAGACCGACGGCGCACTCGATGGCCGCGGACGAGGACAGCCCCGCGCTGGCCGGCACGCAGGAGACGATCGCCGCGTCGACGCCGCGCAGCGCGTGCCCGGCCCGGGCCAGCACCCAGGCGGCGCCGAGGGCGTAGCTCACCCAGGTCGGCTGGTCCCCGCCGGGACGGACGTCATCCAGGGCGCCGGTCCACAGCTCGGGGTCGGCGCCGGCGGAGGCGATGCGCACCCGGTCGTCCTCGCGCGGGCTCAGCGCCGCATAGGTGGCGTGCGGCAGGGCGATCGGCACGGACGGACCGCCGTTGTAGTCGAGGTGCTCCCCGATGAGGTTGACCCTGCCGGGGGCGGCCCACACGCCGGCCGGGTCGCCGCCGAAGGCTCCGGTGAACAGCTCCGCGGCCCTGGCGGCCCCCTCGCCCTCGGGCCAGGAAGAGATCTCGTACGTCATTGTCCCATCTCCTTCGTGCGGCCAGGGACTGGCCGGCACGACAACATGGTTGCGTAAACATTTTCATTTCGCAAGTGGTTCCGGGCCATGAGGCGGCCAGGACCCCGAACCCGCTGTGCCGCGGGGGCCGAGTCATGCGTTTATGGACTTTTCCGGCGAGCGGGGCTTGACAGACCGGAGGCAGTGCGCGCAAACTGATCGGGAACCTGAATGGTTACGTAAACATTCTGACTCGCGGTCAATGGTGTGCGAGCCGGAGTGGCGTCTCCTGCGAGAGAGGACATCAAGGACGATGAGCACCATCATCCACGCGAACCTCGTGGACTACTTGATCATCGCGATCTACTTCGCCGCCGTCCTCGGCATCGGGCTGGCGGCTCGTCGACAGGCATCCGACACCATCGGCTTCTTCCTGTCCGGGCGTTCGCTGCCGGCCTGGGTGACGGGCCTGGCATTCGTCTCGGCGAACCTCGGCGCGGTCGAGATCATGGGCATGTCGGCCAACGGTGCCGAGATCGGCATCCCGACCGTGCACTACTTCTGGATCGGCGCGGTGCCGGCCATGCTCTTCCTGGGCGTCGTGATGATGCCCTTCTACTACGGCTCCAGGGTGCGGTCGGTGCCGGAGTTCATGCGCAAGCGCTTCGGCACGGGCGCCCACCTGGTGAACGCCCTGTCGTTCGCCCTGGCCCAGCTGCTCATCGCCGGCATCAACCTGTACCTGCTCGGCTCCATCGTCCACGCCCTGCTCGGCTGGCCGCTGTGGGTCGCGCTGGTCGTCGCGGCCGTCATCGTCTTCGCGTACATCAGCTTCGGCGGCCTGTCCGCGGCCATCTACAACGAGGTGCTGCAGTTCTTCGTCATCGTGGCCTCGCTGCTGCCGCTGACCCTCATCGGCCTGC
Source organism: uncultured Propionibacterium sp. (assembly GCF_963539965.1). NCBI lineage: Bacteria > Bacillati > Actinomycetota > Actinomycetes > Propionibacteriales > Propionibacteriaceae > Propionibacterium > uncultured Propionibacterium sp. The sequence continues at coordinate 12,681 of NZ_CAUTOU010000039.1, read as the reverse complement.
ACCGCGTCGGCGGCTGGAACGGTCTGAAGGCCCGGCTCACCGATTTCGCCGACTCGGCCGCCTCCTCCGGGGCGGACGTCGCCACCGCCGCCCAGCAGCTCCACTCCTGGCCCGGCCAGGCGCTGTCCGGCTTCAACAGCCCCGTTCTGTCGGTCATCGGCATCGTCTTCGGCCTCGGCTTCGTGCTCTCCTTCGGCTACTGGACGACGAACTTCGTCGAGGTGCAGCGCGCCATGGCCTCCGAGTCGATGACGGCCGCCCGCAAGACCCCGATCGTCGGCGCCTTCCCGAAGATGCTCGTGCCGTTCATCACGATCCTGCCCGGCATGCTCGCCGCCGTCCTGGTGCCCGAGATCATGCAGACGAAGATGGGGACGGACGTCGCCGGCGGCGCCTCCGGCACGGTGGTCAAGTACAACGACTCGATCATCCTGCTCATGCGCGATCTGCTGCCCAACGGCCTGCTGGGCCTGGCCATCACCGGCCTGCTCGCCGCGTTCATGGCCGGCATGGCGGCCAACATCTCCGCGTTCAACACGGTGGTCTCGGTCGACCTGTGGCAGACCTACGTGCTCAAGGACCGCGACGACGCCCACTACGTGAGGGTCGGTCGCGCGGCCACCCTGGCCGCCACGGTCGTCGCCGTCTTCACCGCCCTCATCGCCGGTCAGTTCTCGAACATCATGGACTATCTGCAGACGCTGTTCGGCTTCTTCAATGCGCCGCTGTTCGCCACCTTCATCCTCGGCATGTTCTGGAAGCGGATGACGCCTGCGGCCGGCTGGAGCGGCCTGCTGTCGGGCACCTTCTCGGCGATCTTCGTCTGGGTGCTCAGCCAGATCGGCGTCATCATGCTGCCCGGCCAGGGAACGGCCTTCGTGGCGGCCTCCACGGGCTTCGTCGTGGACATCCTGGTGAGCGTCGTCGTCTCGCTGTTCACCAGGGCGAAGCCGGTCGCCGAGCTCGTCGGCTTCGTCTACTCCGAGACGCCCAGGTCCCACTTCAAGGACCCCCGGGAGGCGTCGCTGCCGCTGCTCAAGCGCCCGGTGCCGCTGGCGATCGTCGCCCTGGCCCTGGTCATCGTTCTCAACATCGCCTTCTGAGGAGGATCCGGACATGAGTGAATCCACGCAGACGCGCCGTCGCAACGCGGGCCTGTTCGACATCCGCAACGTCATCGGTGGCCTGCTGGGCGTCTACGGCATCATCATCACCCTGATGGGCTGCTTCGCCGACAGGGAATTGGACAAGACCGGCGGTGTCAACGCCAATCTGGCCGGCGGTGTCGCCCTGCTGGTCGTGGGCGCCGTCTTCCTGGTCTGGGCCGGGCTGCGCCCGACCTACGTGCCGGAGCCGGCGGGCGACCCCGACGAGGCGGCCGCATCGAAGGCCGCCTGAGACCGTCCGAAGCCGTTCATCGTGCGGCGCGGTGGCGCCTGCCCATCCGAACCGCACGATGGCGACTGCTACGGCATCGCCGCCCGGAAGACCTCCTCGTAGAGGGCGTTGACCCGCTCCTCGAGCTCCCGGATCCTCGTCCGGCGGTCCTTGCCCCGGAGCACCCCCGTCATGTCGAGCGAGTTGCGCAGCGAACCAGCCGTGCGCAGCCACTGCCCGGCCCGCTCATCGGTGAAGCTGCCCGTGGCGTCCTCGCGGACGGTCCGCTCGATCTGGTCGAGCGTGTCCCTGAGCCGTTCCGGTCTGCGGTTCGGCCGCCTCGCCCTGGCGGCGGCATCCCTGACCCGCTCGCCGAGCTGCGCGTCCTTGGCGGCGTCGACGACCCTCTGGAGGTTCTCCGGGGCGACGAGCCTCTCGACGGCCTTGCCCGCGAGGAAGACGCCCGCGCCCTTGGCGCTCTTGCGCACGAAATCCCTGGCGCCCATCGCATCCTCCTGCCCCGATCGGGCGCGCCCCGGAACAGCTGCGGGCCCGGCGCCCACCGACGCGGGAACTGTAGCACTGCGCATCGCGGCCCCGGCCCGGCCGGCGGCGCTCGGGGCGGTCCGTCCGGTCCCGCCACGCGGTCGCTCGCCTACTCGCACCCGTATCAGTACGAATTGCACGGTGGGTACGGACAGCGGACAATTGGACGCATGGACCTGCAGCACTTCCTCGACTTCGTGGGCCGGCGCGAGCCGATCAGGGCGGGTTCACCGGCGCATCTGTTCATGCACGCCCAGGCGCAGCGCGCCCTGCGCATCACGGCACGGCTCAATGGCGGCTACCACCCGGCCGGCGAGCTGAGGGCCCTGCTGTCGGAACTCATCGGCCGCGAGGTGCCCGATTCGTTCGGCCTGTTCCCGCCCTTCCACAGCGAGTTCGGCCAGAACGTCCACCTGGGCGAGGACGTCTTCATCAACGCCGGCTGCATCTTCCAGGACACCGGCGGCCTCTGGATCGGCGCCCGATCGCTCATCGGCCACGGCTGCACGCTGACCACCCTCAACCACGGCGAGGACCCTGCCCGCCGCGGCGACATGATTCCCGCCCCGATCCGCATCGGCGAGGACGTCTGGCTCGGTGCGCGCGTCACCGTCGTGCCCGGCGTCAGCATCGGCGACGGGGCGATCGTCGGCGCCGGGTCGCTCCTCACCCGGGACGTCCCGGCCCGCGCGATCGTCGCCGGCGTCCCCGCCAGGGTGCTGCGCGAGGTCCGCGCCGGGGACCGCCCCGACCGGAGCTGAGGCGGGGCGCCGTGCGAACCATTGCGAGTCGACGGACGGCATGGCATCCGCGCGGTGAACCGGGACGAGAACAGGAGGTGCCCCATGGGCGAGTTCGAACGGCCCGTCGTCGGGCCGGACTTCCGTCCGGGGGACGAGGGGCCGGCGCGGCCCCAGGCCCTTCACCACAAGCCGGCGAGCCCGGCGCCGGCCGGTGCGCTCACCTGGTTCCTCGGGATGATCGCGTTCATCGGCCTCCCGTTCGTCAACCTGATCATCACCGGCGTCGTGATGATCGCCGTCGGCGTCGGCCAGCGGCGGATGGGCGGGCCGGCGGGGCGTTCCGCGGCAGGGGCGATGCGCTGGGGCATCGGCGTCGCAACGACCTCGGCCGCGCTGCTGGTGGGCTTCTTCGGAGTCCTCTCCGCCGCCTCGTCCGCCCCCGGGCTCCTCAAGGGCTTCTTCCCACTCGGTTCCTTCCTCGTCGCCTGGGTTCTGCTGACGCTCGTTCATCTGATCGTCTGCATCGTGCAGGGCGTCAGAGCGAGCGGATCCGGGGCCGTGGCGGGGGCCGGCCCCGGCCCGGGCGGGTTCTGACCCGGTCCTCGCGCGGGTGCGAAACCGGCAGCGGTGATTTATGATTCAATAATTCGACGAAGACGAAGGAGATGCACTGTGGCCGTACCCGAGTACGTCCTGCGGCTGCGCGAGAGGATCGGGCACGATCTGCTCGTCCTGCCGGGGGTGTGCGCCGTCATCGTCCGCGATGGCGAGCACGAGCGCGAGGTGCTGCTGGTGCGCCGGTCCGACGACGGCCAGTGGACACCGGTGACCGGCATCGCCGACCCCGGCGAGGACGTCGACACCGCCGCCGTCCGCGAGGCGCTGGAGGAGACCGGCGTGCGCATCGAGATCGACCGGGTCACGTGGCTCGAGACCCTCGAGCCGCAGGTCTACGCCAATGGCGATCGGTGCCAGTTCTTCGACACCTGCCTGCTCGCCCATCCCGTCGGCGGCGAGGCCCACGTGGGCGACGAGGAGTCCATCGATGTGCGCTGGTTCCCGGTCCCGGCGATGCCTCCCATGAGGGCCCGGTTCCGGCGCAAGGTGGCCCATGCCCTGTCGGGCGACACGCGGGTGCGCATCGGCGCGGACGGACGCTGAGCGCCGACCGGGCCGCGGCCGGGGACGGCGTCGAGCAGTCCTCCGCCGCCCGCCCGGCCGGGTGCTGTTATTCTCAGGAGCGCTGCGTCGTCTGCGGGGCCGCCTCGAAGGAGGCAGCCGCAGCGGTCCGGCGCGGGCGCGCTGAGCGCGACGAGGACGCATCGGCCGCCGCCCGCACCGGGTTCCGGCCCCGGGAGAGGTGAACACCATGGCGACTCCGGTCGCGGATACCGCTACACCCGCTCGGCGCGCGATCGATGCGGGCGACGACCGCTCGTTCGTGGGCCACCCCAAGGGTCTGGCCACGCTCTTCTTCGTCGAACTGTGGGAGCGCTTCAGCTACTACGGCATGCGCGCGATCCTGCTGTACTACCTGGTCGCCAGCTATCAGGACGGCGGCCTGGGCATCCCCAGGACCACGGGCCAGGCGATCGTCGCCACCTATGGCGCGGCGGTGTACCTCGTCAACGTCCTGGGGGGCTTCGCCGCCGACCGTCTCGTCGGCGCGCGGCGCAGCGTGCTGTACGGCGCCGTCGTCATCATGTGCGGCCACATCTCGCTGGCCATTCCCGGCGGGGCGGGCTTCACCTGGGCCGGCCTCGTGCTCATCTCGCTGGGTACCGGCCTGCTCAAGCCCAACGCCTCGACGATGGTGGGCGAGCTCTACACGCCCGAGGACCGCCGCCGCGACGGCGGCTTCGAGATCTTCTACATGTCGGTGAACATCGGCTCGTTCGTCTCGCCGTTCGTCGTCGCCGCCATGAGCAACCGTTTCGGCTACCACGCGGGCTTCTCGGTGGCCGCCGTCGGCATGGCCCTGGCCATCACCTGCTATCTCGTGGGGCGCAGACCGCTGCACGGCGCGGGGGACGGCGTGCCCAACCCGCTGGGCCCGGCCGAGAAGAGGCGCCTGCCGTTCACCGCGCTGGGGGTGCTCGCGCTGCTCGCGGTGATCTTCCTGGCCTCGGGCCTGTGGCGCTCCGAGCTCAGCGAGCAGCTCAGCGACACCGTCGCCCTGGCCGCCGTGATCGCCGCGACATGGTACTTCGTCTCGATGTGGCGCCACCCGCTCACCAGCGCCGGGGACAGGCAGCACCTGCTCGCCTACATCCCGCTGTTCATCGGTGCCGTGCTGTTCTGGATGACCTTCGAGCAGGCGGCCGGCAAGATGGCCAGCTTCGCCGAGGCGAACACGGACCTGCACGCCTTCGGCCTGACGATCAGCCCTGAGATCTACCAGTCGATCAACCCCCTGGCGATCGTGGTCTTCGCGCCGATCTTCGGCGTCCTCTTCACCCGCCGCAAGGGCAGGTTCCCGTCGACCCCGATGAAGTTCACGATGGGCGTCACCATCATCGGCCTGTCCGCGCTGGTCATGGGCTGGGCCTACGGGGCCTATCCCGGCGGCGAGGGCGGTGCGCTGGCACCCTTCTGGCTGCTCGGCCTCGTCTTCATCCTCCAGACCCTCGGCGAGCTGTGCCTGTCGCCGGTGGGGCTGTCGGCCACGACGAGCCTGGCGCCCAGACACTTCGCCTCGCGGGTGATGGGCCTGTGGTTCCTGACGAATGCCGTCGGCCAGGCCGCCGCGGCGCAGACGATCGTGGCCTTCGAGGGCAGGAGCGACCGGACGTTCTACTGCTTCGTCGGCGTCCTCACGCTCGTCTTCGCCGTGATCCTGTTCGCCCTCGTGCCGACGACCCGCCGCCACATGGCCGATGTCGAGGAGATCACCCTGACCGAGGAGGGGACCGGAGCCGTCCGGGTCTGAGCGGGCCGCTCCCGGCCCGTCTCGGCTGTGGGACGGCGCCGGCGGCTCCCCCGCGCCGCGAGTAGATTGCGGGCGGCATCGCGAACCGGTCGCGAGCCGATCGGGGGCGCCCACCGGCCGCGGCCGGGACGCCGCGCCCACGCGGAAGGGACTCACATGGCCACCGAGAGCGCCTCGGGCGGGAGGGGCGGGGAGCGTCTGCAGCGCAGCCTCTCCAACCGGCACATCCAGCTGATCGCGATCGGCGGCGCCATCGGCACCGGCCTGTTCATGGGCTCGGGCAAGACCATCGGCGTCGCCGGTCCCGGCATCATCCTCGTGTACTCGCTCATCGGCATCATGCTGTTCTTCGTCATGCGCGCCATGGGCGAGCTGCTGCTGCACAACCTGCAGTACAAGTCCTTCCAGGACTTCGCCGCCGACCTGCTCGGGCCCTGGGCGGCTTTCTTCTCCGGCTGGACCTACTGGCTGTGCTGGGTGGTGACGGGCATGGCCGACATCGTGGCCGTCTCGAACTACTGGCGGTTCTGGGTGCCGTCCAAGGCGTGGTCGATCGTCCTCGCCGTGGGCACCCTCATCGGCCTGTTCCTGCTGAACATGCTCACCGTCAGGCTCTTCGGCGAGCTGGAGTTCTGGTTCGCCCTCGTCAAGGTGATCGCCATCATCGTGCTCATCGTGCTCGCCGCGGTGCTGCTCGTCGTGCGCTTCACCGAGCCCGGCGGCGGCCGCGCCTCCATCGCCAACCTGTGGGCGCACGGCGGCTTCTTCCCGACCGGCCCGGACGGCTTCCTTGCCGGCTTCCAGATCGCCGTCTTCGCCTACGTCGGCATCGAGCTCGTCGGCACCGCGGCGGCCGAGACCCGCGACCCGGTCAGGACCCTGCCGAGGGCCATCAACGCCGTACCGGTGCGCGTGCTCGTCTTCTACGTGGCCGCCCTGACCGCCATCATGTGCGTCACGCCCTGGAACGGCCTCGACCCGGCCCAGTCCCCATTCGTGACGATGTTCCGCCTGGCCGGCTTCGGCGGCGCGGCGGCGGTCATGAACTTCGTCGTCATCACGGCCGCGGCCTCGGGGGCCAACTCGGGCCTGTACTCGACCTCCCGCATGCTCTACGGCCTTGCCCACAAGGGCATGGCGCCGGCCAGCTTCGGCCGCCTGACGAGGAACGGCGTGCCGTCCTGGGGGCTGTTCGTCACGGTGGTGCTCGTCGGCTCCTCGCTGCTGCTGACCCTGTCGCAGTCGATCATGGAGGCCTTCACCCTGGTGACGACCGTCTCGGCGGTGCTCTTCATCTTCATCTGGGGCCTCATCCTGGTGAGCTACCTCGTCCACCGCCACCGCTTCCCGCGGGCCCATGCGGCCTCGCCCTACAGGATGCCGGCCGGGCGCCTCATGAGCTGGCTCGTGCTGGCCTTCTTCTGCTTCATCATCTACGTGCTGACCCGGCAGCGCGACACGCTGATGGCCCTGGCCGTCACGCCGGTCTGGTTCATCGGCCTGGCGGTCGCCTGGCTCCTCGCCCGCGGCAGGGCCCGCCACGACGACACGATCGGCGGGGGCGACTCCCCGGAGCCCGCCCGGGCCGGGGATCCCGAGCCCGTGCAGGCCCGGGGCTGACCGCCTCCCGCCCACCGGGAGCGGCGTCACCGGTTGTCCGGAGGCCTCCCGCGCCGGGGCTTGCTCACCCCCGGCGGAAAGCCCGCACGGAGCTCTCGCTAGAGTCGGGACCGAAGCGTGATCCCCAGTTCGACGTGGAGCCCAGGAGGGGCAAAGTGCTTGATTGTGTTGTCATCGGCGCCGGTTTCGCAGGTCTGACCGCGGCGAGGGAGCTCGTCCGGCGCGGTTGCGACATCGCGCTGGTCGAGGCGCGCGATCGCGTCGGCGGCCGTGTCGTCTCCACCACCCTCGACGGCGGCGAGGTCGTCGACCTCGGCGGCCAGTGGATCGCCCCCAGCCATGACCGGATGCTCGAACTCGTCAAGGACGCCGGTCTCGAGCTGATCGACGCCAACCCCGGGATGCTCACCCTGGTCCAGCACGGCGAGATCCGCAACGTCGCCCAGTCCGACGCCGACGCCGACGCCCGTACGCCCTTCGCCGTGGCCGACCTCGGCCAGGGCCTCATGCGGCTGCGCCGCCTGGCCGAGCGCGCCGGCCAGGACGACGTGTGGGTCGAGGCGAACGCCGCCTGGCTCGACCAGTCCATCGACCGCTGGATCATCGCCAACCTGCGCACCCCCACCGGCCGCCGCGACATCCGCGCCGCGATGAGGGCGGTCTTCGAGAGCCCGCTCGACAAGATCCCGCTGCGCCAGGCCCTCGGCAAGGTGCGCGAGGGCGTCGACATGGAGAACCTCATCGCCGCCAACGGCGACATCGGCCAGGCCCGCGTCCTGGGCGGCCTGGCCCAGCTGCCCGAGCGGATGGCCGCCGAGATCGGCGACCGCCTCAGCCACCGCTTCGTCGTCGACAGCATCGAGCAGGACGATGAGCGTGTGATCGTCCGCCCGCTGTTCGGCGAGGCCCTCGAGGCCCGCACCGCGATCCTCGCGCTGCCGCCGTGGCTGGCCACCAGGATCCACGCCGCCCCGCCCCTGGCCGACTGGCGTGAGGACGCGGTGCGCAGGATCGGGGCCGGCAATGTCATCAAGTGCTACGTCGTCTACGAGACGCCCTGGTGGCGCGACAAGGGGTTGTCGGGCCAGATGAGCGCCGACGACGGCGCGGTGCGCGTCACCTTCGACGTCACCGACCGCCCGGACGGCCGCGGCGTACTCATGGGCTTCTTCGAGGGCGGCGAGGCCTCGATGCTCACCAAGTTCTCCAAGTCGATGCGCCAGCGCGTCTTCAAGGACACCCTCGTCGACGTCTTCGGGCCGCAGGCGGCCCATCCGGTCGAGTACATCGACATCGACTGGGGCGCCGAGGAGTTCACCAGGGGCAGCCACGGCGCGCACTTCGCGCCGGGCGTGTGGAGCGTCACCGGCGCCGAGCTCGGCAGGCCGTGCGGACGCATCCACTTCGCTGGCGCCGAGTACGCCACCAAGTTCAACGGCTACATGGAGGGCGCCGTCCGCTCGGGCGCCGAGACCGCCCGGGAGGTCGTCCTGAGGCTCAACGAGACCGCCGGCTAGCGAGAGTTCGGCGGCCCGGGCCCCGGAACGTCCGGACGGGGCGCCGCGGCGGTGCTGCGCGGACGCGGACCGGTACCGCGGGGCGCGGGATGATCCGGCGCTGCGCTCAGATGGCGCCCACGCCCTGTTCGCCGGTGCGGATCCGCACGACCTCCTCGACGGGGCAGCTCCACACCTTGCCGTCGCCGACGTTGCCGGTGTGGGCCGCCTCGCAGATCGTCGCGATGATCGGCTCCGCCTCGCGATCGGCGGCGAGGATCTCGACGCGCACCTTGGCGATGAAGTCGATCGTGTACTCGGCTCCGCGGTAGACCTCCGTGTGGCCCCGCTGACGGCCGTAGCCCGAGACCTCCGAGACCGTCATGCCGTGGACGCCCGTGCGGGCCAGGGCCACCTCGATGTCCTCGAGGGCCGAGGGCTGGACGATCGCCGTGATGAGTTTCATGGTGGCTCCTTCAGATCCGTGCGGTGGTTCCGGCGGGCTCGTCCGCGCGTCCCGCGGGCGGGACCAGCACGGTGCGCGAGATGCTGTGCGTGGAGTAGCCGACGTGCGAGAGGTCGTAGCCGGCCTCTGCGTGCTGGTCGATGTTCATGCCGGCCAGCTCGACCTGGCCGGTGACCCGCAGGCCGATCGTCCGCTTGATGGCGAAGGCGATGAGCAGGCTCACGACGAACGAGTAGGCCATCACGGCGAGCGCCCCGACCGTCTGGCGGCCCAGCTGGGCGGGGCCGCCGCCGTGGAGCAGGCCGGCGACGCCGGAGAGCCCCTGCGTGCAGAACAGGCCGGTGGCGAGCGTGCCGATGAGGCCGCCGGCGAAGTGGACGCCGACGACGTCGAGCGCGTCGTCGTAGCCGAGGCGGTACTTCAGCCCGATGGCGAAGGCGCAGCCGACGCCCGCCAGGACGCCGATGCACACGGCGCCGCCCGGGTCGACGGTGGCGCAGGCAGGGGTGATGGCGACCAGGCCGGCGACGATGCCCGACGCCGCGCCGAGGCTGGTGGCGTGGCCATCGCGGAGACGCTCGACGAGGATCCAGGAGACCATCGCGGCGCAGCCGGCGGCCAGCGTGTTGAGCCATGCCAGGCCGGCGGCGCCGTTGGCCGACAGCGCCGAGCCGGCGTTGAAGCCGAACCAGCCGAACCACAGGCCGGCGGCGCCGAGCATGACGAGCGTCAGGTTGTGGGGACGCATCGGCCGGGAGCCGAAGCCGATGCGGGGCCCCAGGACGAGCACGAGGGCCAGCGCCGCGGCGCCCGCGTTGATGTGGATCGCGGTGCCCCCGGCGAAGTCGAAGGCGCCGAGCGTGTTGGCGATCCATCCGCCCTTCGAGCCGGCGCCCGTGTAACCGTCGATGTCGAAGACCCAGTGGGCCGCGGGGAAGTAGCACAGGATCGCCCAGGCGGCGGCGAAGGCGCACCAGGCGCCGAAGCGCATGCGGTCGGCGACGGCGCCCGAGACGAGGGCGACGGCGATGATCGCGAAGGCCGCCTGGAAGCCGACGTAGACGAGCGCCGGGATCATGTGGTCGGGTTCGGTGCCGAACTCTGCGCCGAACAGCCCGCGCAGGTCCGCGTACTGGACGGGGTCGCCGATGAGGCCGTGCCAGGAGTCGCCGAAGGCCTCCGAGAAGCCGAACAGCACCCATGCGACGCCGACGATGCCCATCGTGACGACCGACATCATCATCATGTTGAGGACGCCCTTGGCCCGGACCATGCCCCCGTAGAAGAAGGCCAGGGACGGCGTCATGAGGAGGACCAGCGCGGCGCTCATGAGCACCCACGCGGTGTCGCCCGTGTTGATCTCCAGAACTGTCATGCCCCGAACTCTCCCGGATGCCCCCACCGCCCCGGTGACGTCCGCGTAACCGCCGTGTTAACGATTTCGCCGCCCCGTTACGGCCGTGTTTCAGGCGGGTGGGCCCGGCGGCCGCGACGAGCGGGCACTCCGCCATGGCGGGCGGTCCACGCCGGCGGGCCGGCCCGGGTCAGCAATGGCCGTCGCCGAAACCGAGCGCGGCGAAGTAGACCTGCCCGGCGACCGCGTCGGCGGCCTCGCGAGCGGTGTCGGCCTGGTCGGCCGGGGCGGTGACGACCAGGCTGGCGCCGACGCGCTCGCCGGTCGACGTGGGGATGATCGCCATCTGGCGCAGGACGACCGACCCGTCCGCGGTCGTCCCCTCGGAGGTCTTGATGCGGCTGCCGACGACGTTGCCGAAGCCGTAGGAGTGCTCGTCGTCCACGTACTGCATGCGGCCGATGATGTACCAGTCGATGCTCGAGCACCACAGCTGCCCCGCGAACTCGGATTGGCTGGCGACCGTCCAGTCGGTCTGCGTGAACGCCGGGATGCCCTGGCGGTCGGTGCTCGTGGCGACGGTCGTCACCTGGTCGCCGAACTCCTGGAAGACCTTGTTGACGGCCTGCGGGGCGTCATCGGCACCCCCGAGGAAGGTGTAGAGCGCCTCGTCGGAGGACAGCGAGGACTCGCTGATCGACTTGGTGAGCATGTAGGTCAGATTGCTCGGCATCGAGTCGAGGTCGAGGACGGCGGCGGCGATCGGCACGTCGAGGGTTCCCCACGCCGGGCCGCTGGTGAGCGAACCCGCCGTCCAGGTGGCCGTCAGGCGCTGCCCGACGGGCGCTACGCCGGCCACGCCGAGGCCGATCCGCACGCCGTAGCGCGATTCGATCGAGTCGACCTGGGTCCGCAGCCCGATCAGGTTCACGTCGGTGACCGGCTCGGTGGCGCGGGGCACCGGCGTGGGCCTCGGGCTCGGGGACGGCGTGGGCGTCGGCGTCTCACTGGCGGTCACCTCGGCGGCCACCGGGCGCCCGTTCGCCGAGCGGCTGGCGCCGAAGGCGATGACGGTGAGCAGGACGAGCGCCATGGGCACGATGACGGCCGGCAGCGGCGCGTACCAGATGCGCCTCGCGCCGGCGCGCGTCCTCCGGTAGCCGGGGGACGCCGCAATGCGCCGACCAGCGCGGCGGGGCCGTCCGGGGGACGGGCTGCTGGCGGCCATCGGAGCCTCCTTCGTCGCTTCTGGCGCCCGACCCGATGGGCGGCGCGCTCCCACGTCGGGATGGGAACCATCCTAGGGCCGCGACTGTTCAGACGGCCGCCGGACGGACCGGGCAGTGGGGCCCGGGCGCCCCGGCGGGGCCGGGATCGTTGAAGTCGTACGGGTCGAATTCGGCCAGCCCGCTCCACGGCACCTCGACGTCGAAGGCGCCGACCGCCGCGGTGGGGAAGGAGCACATGGCCATGTCGGCTCCGGCGTGGTCGGACGCCCAGGTGAACTCGCTGGCCAGCGCGGGGATCGTCGGGGCATGGCCGATGACGATGAGATTCCTCACCTCGTCGGGGGTCTCGGCGATCCGGGCCAGCACGAGACGGGTGCCGGCCTCGTAGAGCGCGGCCTGGAACTCCACGTGCACCGGGACGCCGTCCACGTCGGGCAGGCGCAGGTCGGCGAAGGTCTCGCGGGTGCGCTCGGCATCCGAGACCAGGGCCATCTGGATGCGCGCCCCGGCCAACCGCTCGCCGACCCCGCGGGCCTGGACGTGCCCGTGGCTGCTGAGCCTGCGGCCCTTGTCGCCACCGGGGCTGAAGGACCTCGCCTGGGCGTGGCGCATGAGATACAAACGTCGCATGGGGCGAGTTTATTGGGCGGGGGCCCACCGCCTCTCAGAGCGGCTTGCGGGCCACGAGGAGGTCGCGCCTGATCGACGAGTCGACCCGGTGGGCGAAGTCCTCCCATCCGGCGCCGGCGCAGGCCTCGAGGCCGGCGCCGGCGCAGATCCCGGCCAGGTCCGCCCGGTCGAGCCCGAAGGTGTTCCAGGCGATGCCGAGCGCTCCGCCGCCCCGCAGCTGGCCGGCCCACACCGGGACGGCCTCGGCCAGCAGCGCGGCGGGGCGCTGGTTCCCGGCCCCGCCGCGGTGGC
>NZ_CAUTOU010000038.1:0-19625 GCF_963539965.1 uncultured Propionibacterium sp. | reverse complement strand
GCCCGCGGCGCCTGCTCGCCGTCCGGGGCGCCGGCAACGCCGAGGCGGCGCTCGAGACGATCGAGGCGGGCCGCGGTGCCGCGTTCGGCCGCGTCGGCCCCGGGCACGAGCACCCGGGCGCACATGAGCTCGAGGTAGAGCCTGGGGGCCGTGGTGCCGCGCATCTGGGTGAGGCCCTGCGCGATGACCTGGGCGGCGCGCGTCAGCTCGCCGGCGCCGAAGCGCACGGCCTGCTGGTCGAGCCGGTCGGCCAGGTCGGGCGCGACGTCGATGAGGCCCGAGCCGAGGGCGTCGGGCACCTGGGCGATGATGACCAGGTCCCGCAGGCGCGCCAGCAGGTCCTCGGCGAATCGGCGGGGGTCCTGGCCGGCCTCGATGACCTTGTCGATGGTTCCGAAGACGCCCTTGCCGTCACCGGCCGCGAAGGCGTCGATCATCTCGTCGAGCAGGGCGTCGGGCGTATAGCCGAGCAGGGCGGCGGCCTGTCCGTAGCCGACGCCGTCCTCGCCGGCCGCGCCGAGCAGCTGGTCGAGCACCGACAGCGAGTCGCGGACCGAGCCGGCGCCGGCCCGGACGACGAGCGGCAGCACGCCGGAGTCGACCCGCACGTGCTCCTCGTCGCAGATCTCCTGCAGATAGCCGGTGAGGACCTTGGGGGGCACCAGCCGGAACGGGTAGTGGTGCGTGCGCGAGCGGATGGTGCCGATGACCTTGTCGGGCTCGGTGGTGGCGAAGATGAACTTCACATGCGCCGGGGGCTCCTCGACCACCTTGAGCAGGGCGTTGAAGCCCGCCGGGGTGACCATGTGGGCCTCGTCGATGATGTATATCTTGTAGCGCGAGTGGACGGGCGCGAAGTAGACGCCCTCGCGCAGGTCACGAGCGTCGTCGACACCGCCGTGCGAGGCGGCGTCGATCTCGATGACGTCGATGCTGCCCGGACCGCCGGTGGACAGGTCGCGGCAGCTGCGGCAGCGGCCGCAGGGCGCGGGGGCGGGGCCCTGCTCGCAGTTGAGGCAGCGGGCGAGGATGCGGGCGCTGGTCGTCTTGCCGCAGCCGCGTGGGCCGCTGAACAGGTAGGCATGGCTGACGCGGCCATTGGCGATGGCGCGCATGAGGGGTTCGGTGACGTGCTCCTGGCCGATCACCTGGTCGAAGGTGTCGGGGCGGTAGCGGCGGTACAGCGCCAGCCGGGCCTGCGAGGCCTCCTGCTCGACGCGCCGTTCCAGGGCGGCGTCCTCATCCGGGGCCGGGGCGAAGGAGGGGGCGGCGATCTCGGCATCGGGGCCCCCGTCGGCGGCGTCCGTGTCATCGGGCTCGCCGAGCGCGGGGTCGTCGGGATCGAAGCCCCCGTCGATGCTGGCCTCGACCGACTCGGCCGCGTCGAGCTCGGTGTCGGGGGCCGGCTCGTCGATCATGGCGGGCGCGGGCGCGGCCGGCTCGTCGTCGCCGAAGAGACTCGGGCCGGTCTGCGCAAAGAAGCCCTCATCGACGGCGCCGACGGGCTCGACCTCTTCTGCTGGATCGCTCACGGGGACCAGCCTATTAGCCCCTGCCCGCATTTTCCGGCCGGTATCCGGACGTGCGGGGGCGGTCCCACCGCGCGGGTGCCATCCGCTCCGCCCCGGTGCCCGAACGGCGGAGGGGTCCGGCGCGTCACCGCCCGGTCACCTCGAGGATCCCGTGCGCGCCCTTCTCCGCGTACGAGAAGGAGTGGTTGACGAACTTGTAGTGGCCCGGCTCGTTGACGACGAGTTCGACGAAGCCGCCCTCGGCGGCGCCCAGCGAGAGCGCCTGCGATCCGCCCGTGCCGGTAGTGCCGCACGAGGCATCCACCGTCGCCGAAGGCTGGTAACCGCATTCGAGCGCATAGGCACCCTCCTTCCAGACCGTGTCGAACTGGGCGCCGACGATGTGGAAGTTGAGCTGCTCGTTCGGACCGGCGTCGAGCGCCCAGAAGCGCACGCGGTCCCCCGCCTCGGCCTCGAGCGGGTAGTCGTCGTACTGGAAGGCGTAGCCGTTGAACATGACGGCGTCGGGCTCGGTCTCACCCAGGCGATCGGCGTCCTCACCGGATCCCTGGGGGCCGAACCACGACTCCGATTCGACGACGACGTACTCCTCGTCCACCTCGGGCAGGCCCTCGGGGTCGATGACGACGGCGCCGAACATGCCGTTGGCCAGGTGCAGCGACATCGGCGAGGTCGAGCAGTGGTACAGCCAGATGCCCGAGCGGTCGGCCTTGAAGGTGTAGGTGAGGGTCTGTCCCGGCGGGATCGTGCGCATCGGATCGTCCGGGGAGACGTCGCCGGCGTGGAAGTCGATGGAGTGGCCCATCGAACCCGAGTTGGTGAGCGTAACGACGAAGGTGTCGCCGACGCGGCCGTGCAGGATCGGCCCGGGGCTCTGTCCGTTGTACCTGTAGCGCAGCTGGCGCACGCCGGGGGCGACCTCGACGACCTCCTCGGTGACCTCCAGGTGAACATCGTGGACGGTCCCGTCCGGGGCGGGGGCCAGCGAGGCGTCGAAGGGGCCGACGCTCATCGTCGCGTTCGGGTCGAGCGTGGCATGGTCCCCCGAGGAGCCGGACGAGCCCGGGCCGGCGGGCGCCGCCGTGCCGTCCACGACGACCTGCAGGACCATGCCCATCTGGCGGTGGCCCGCCACCGAGCACCAGGCCTCCTGCGACTCGCCGATGACCCCGGCGTCCACCTCGGCGGAGGCGCCGGGCGGGAGCAGGCCGGTGCCGGCGCCGCTGGCGAAGGTGAGATCGTGCACCTGGCCGCCAGTGTCCTCGTTCGTCAGGGTGACGATCAGGTGCGTGCCCGCGGCGATGCTGATCCGATTGGGTGTGAACCTCATGTCGGCACCGGTGACCGAGACGCGCTGGACGGGGGCGTCCGAGATGTCGGCCCCCGTCCCGGCGCCGGAGCCGATGACGCCGATCACCGTCGCCGGGGAGACGGCGGTGGCGACCGACATGGCCAGCGCCACGACGCCCGCGCCGAGGACCCAGGTGAGGCGGCGACCGCGCTCGCTCATCGTGCCGTCCGCGCTGATCGGCAGCGGCTTCTCGGCGAGGACGCAGCGGGCGATCGTCACGAAGAAGAACAGGACATTGGCCGCCAGGACGACCAGTGCTGCGACGCGCGCGGCCTGCGGCAGCGGGGCGAGCAGGCTCAGGCCGGACGCGTTCGCGCTGACCAGGCGGGCATCGCCGAGGGTGTCCATGATGGCGTTGCGACGCCGCACCCTGCCCGGGCCGCCGCCGATGACGACCGGCAGCAGGTACGACAGGGAGCCGACGATGAGCTGGGTCGCGAAGCCGCCGAGGAAGGGCCAGGCCAGGTGCGGCAGACGCGCCAGCATCTGCTGGCGGTCCGCGCTGGTGGCCATGAGGACGATGGCCACGACGAGTGCGCCGACGAGCCAGGTCATGCCGCAGATCACCGAGCGGGAGGCGTAGCTGACCGGGCGCTTGACCTTCGAGGCCGCCCACATGGCATTGACCGTCACGCCGACACAGGCGGTGTAGCCGAACAGGCCGAGCGCGGAGATCCAGCCGTGCGCGGCGACCCCGCCCAGGCCGGTCGCGGCGATGGCGATGCAGAACAGGGGCAGGACGCGACGGGCGTTGGTCTCGGCGCCGGGCACCATGCGGGTGCGCAGCATCGTCGGCCACAGCGTGAGCAGCGTGCCCATGACGGCCAGGCCGAGCCAGCCCAGGACGCCGGTGGCGATGTGCGGCATCATGAAGACGTCGAGGCGGCTGCCGCCGGCAGCGGTCATCAGATGGCCGAACAGGCTGCAGACGACGAACCAGCAGCCGCAGGCGATGTAGTAGCCGAGCACGGTCCTGCCCAGACGCGTGGTGAGCGCCTCCGCGGAGCGCACGCCCAGATTGACGACGTGGCCGAGAATCGCCAGCACGCACAGCAGCGTGCCGATGCTCTGCGCCGGCTCAGCGCCCAGCTCGGTGCCGCCCAGGAGGGCGAGGATGCCGACGTTGAGGGCCGACAGGATCGCGATCTGCGGGGCGCGGCGGTTGGACGGGCTGCGCATGAGGGCGGCGGCGAAGTAGTCGCTCCACACGACGACCGCATTGGTGGCGACGCCGAGCGCCGCGGCGTGCAGCCCGACCCAGCCGAGGCCGGGGTACCGGTGCCGCCCGACCATCCCGGCGATGACGACGCACGCCCAGATGCGGACGAGGACGGCCGACATGCGGTGCCAGGCCCGGCGCGAGGCCAGGCCGCGCGGCCTGCGCGGGGCCCCCCGCCCGGGACGGGCGCCTACCGCCCGGGGGCCGTCCGGGCGTCCGGCGGATCCGGGGCTCTCGATGTTCATGCGTCCGCCCTCGGGACCGTCACGACCGGCGGGCCGCCGGAGCCGGGGCGCGGGGCCTGCTCGGTCGCGGCGGCGTCCTGCGTCACGGACGACCAGATGGCCACGGCGACGAGGCCGAGCAGGGAGGCGATGTTGCCCAGGCCGCCCACCTGGCGCCAGAACTCGGAGCCGGCCAGGTCCGCCGCGACGCGTACCGCCAGCGTCGCGTGCAGCACCAGGCCCACCCCCCAGAAGCCGGCGACGAAGCGCATCTGCACGCCGAGCAGTGCGGGCAGGATCGTCGGGGCGTGGGCGGCGACCATCGACATGGTGAAGCCGAGGAGGACGGCGTGCAGCGTCGCGTCGTAGCGCAGGCCTGACAGAGCGGGGCGCAGCAGCAGGAGGCCCGTGACGACGAGCCAGCCGTAGCCGGTCAGGATCATGACCGGCATGAAGCGGTTGGAGCCGGCCGCCTTGATGCCGCGGCGGGCGACGTCGCCCGAGGCCGACTGCACCGACAGGGCGATGAGGACGAGGCCGTAGACGGGCAGGGCGACGGAGGGCCGCATCATCGTCAGCGGTCCGGACAGGAGGGCCAGCGCGGCGAGGACCACCAGCGAGTCCTCGTGCAGCCGCCGGCGGCCGGGCGTCCAGGCCAGCTGGCCGATGCGCGACGGACCGAGGCGTTCGGCGATGACCGTCAGCACCAGGAACGAGATGAGGAAGGAGATGAAACCGGGCACCGCCGCGCCGCCGAACCAGACGATCGCCGAGCACAGCGCCGAGACGCCGCCGCCGATCTGAACGGCGACGAGCGGTTCGCGGTTGCGGTTCCACAGCACGACGCAGTCGACGCACATGGCGATGCACCCGGCGACCATGACGGCCTTGCCGACGCGCATCGGCAGTGGCCCGACGAGGCTGAGCAGCGCGCCGAGGGCCATGCAGACCGGCGCGACGCAGGCCCACCAGCGCCTGATCGCGACCGAGCGCTCCAGGCCGACGAGGGCCCCGACGAAGCCGATCACCATGAGCATTCCGTGGGCGCCCGTGAAGCGCTCGCCGCCGAGCGGCGCCGACAGGTTCAGCAGGGCGAGGGCGGAGTCCAGGCCCATGAGCATGGAGAGCCCGCACGGGACGAGAAGGAGGGCGCGGCGCAGCCGACCGCCGAGGGGCTGCCCCGTTCTCGGCGCGACCAAGGATGCTGGCATGGGCGGGACCTGCGACATGGTGCTCTTCATGGATCGATGGGGAGGTTCCGGGCGGCTTCAGCCGCCGGACCTGCAGCAGGTGAGCGAGCACCGCCCGGGCGAACTGTTCGGCACCAGGTCGGCCACCCGCCAGGCGCCGCCGAGGCGCTCGAGCACGCCGGAGGCGATACCGCGGTGCAACGGGCAGACGGCATCGGGCAGCTGCTCGACCTCGTGGACGAACGGGCACTGGCACAGTTCGATGATTCCTGCGCCGTCGGGGCCGTCGGCCACGATCGGCGAGAAGCCCCATTCGTCGAGCAGCCCCACCAGGCACGCGAAATCGTCCTCGCCGGCGAGGTTCTCCTGTCCGAGTGCGCATTCGGCCCATTCGCGTCCGGCCCGCTCGGCGGCGTCGGCCAGGGCGCCGTCGTTCTCCCGGGCGAAGTGGTGCATGAAGACATCGGCGAGCAGGCGGTCGTTCTGCGGGCCGGCTCTGAAGGCCTTGTCGGTGGCCGTGTAGAGCATGCGGGGGCGGCCCCGCCCGGCTGCGGGGGCCCTGGAGACGTCGACGATCCCCTCGCCGGTGAAGCGGTTCAGGTGGAACCGCACCGTATTGGGATGCACACCGGTGGCGCCGGCTATGTCGTCGGTGGACAGCGGGCCGTGCGCCCGCTGGAGGGCCGCCAGGACGCGCTCGCGCGCCACGCCGACCGGCCCGGCGGAGGGCGCGGCGGCGCGGCGCGTGCAAGGGCTGTCGGTCATCGGGGATCAGGCCTGGCGGGTGAAGCGGATCTTCCAGGCGTCGGGGCCCTCCTGGACGTACTCGCGGGCGAAGGCGCCCGGCCAGGCGCTGTCGACCTGGGCGAGCAGCGGCAGCGGGTCGTGCGGGGCGACGAGAATCATCGACCCACCGGGGCCGATGCCCTGCAGGGCGCCGAGGATGGCGGCATGGCGGATCTCATGCGGAATCTGGGTGGCGTCGAGTTCGGGTTCGCTCACGGCGTGCCCGTCGCAGCCGCAGTCGTGGGTCTCGGTGATGGGCAGATCAGCCATGTCAGTCTCCTTCAGCAGGGCGGTCCCGGCCGCCGTGATCAATCAAATTACAGCCAGACCGTAACAACAACCGCTCGAGGCGGTCCTCCGCCGCCGGGATCCGCCCGCCTGCCGGGCCCCGCCGACCGGGCGGGGCCCGGCCGCGGTTTCTCCCTGGCGGCCCGCGCGGCTACAGTTGGGCACACGGTCTCCCGCGCGGCGGTACCTCGCCCAACTCCCCCAGGGTCGGAAGGCAGCAAGGGTAAGTGAGCTCTTCCGGGTGCGCGGGAGGCCCCTCTGCACCATCCATCATGCACGAGCCGGGGAACGCCCCGGGGCCGGTGGCGTCCGCCCGGGCGCGGTCCCGCTGCGGCCCCGGGCCCCGCTCAGACGAGCATGCGGTAGATGGCCGTGTCCGGCTTGAGCACCTCGACCTTGAGCGGCGAGCCGTCGATGCGGGCCAGCAGCGACTCGTAACTGGCCGGGTCGCCCAGCTCGATGCCGACGAGGGCCGGGCCGGTCTCGCGATTGGAGTGCTTGGTGTACTCGAAGACGATGATGTCGTCGTCGGGGCCGAGCACGTCGTCGAGGAAACGGCGCAGGGCGCCGGGCTCCTGCGGGAAGTTCACCAGGAAGTAGCGGCGGCGGCCCTCGTGAACGCCGGAGCGTTCGAGCACCTCGGCGTAGCGGGAGACGTCGTTGTTGCCGCCGGAGACGATCACGACGACCTCCTGCCCGGGCTCCAGCTGAACGGAGACGTCGGCCGGGCGCGCGCTCAGGGCCGCCGAGGCGAGGGCACCGGCAGGCTCGGCGATGATGCCGTCGACCTGGTAGAGACCGAGCATCTCGGAGCAGACCTGCCCCTCGGGAACAGCCATCAGTTCCGGGCTGACGAGGCGGGACATGGCGAAGGTGAAGTCGCCGGCGCGGGCCACCGCGGCACCGTCGACGAAACCGTCGACATGATCAAGAGTGGTGGGGCGGCCCTCGTACATGGCGGCGGCCAGGCAGCGTGCACCGGCCGGCTCGACGCCGATGATGCGCACGCCCGGATGGTTGACGCGGGTCCAGGCGCCGCAGCCGGACAGCAGGCCGCCGCCGCCGACCGGGATCATGAGGGCGTCGGGGACGCGCCCGAGCTGGCTGAACATCTCGCGGGCGACGGTGCCCTGGCCGGCGGCGGTGCGGGGGTCGTCGAAGGCCGGGACCATCGTCGCGCCGGTCCGCTCGGCCTCGGCGGCCGCCGCCGTGGCGGCGCGGTCGTAGGTCTCGCCGCCGACGACGAGTTCGACGTAGTCGCCGCCGAAGAAACGAATGCGGTCGCGCTTCTGGCGGGGCGTGGTGCTGGGCACGTAGACGGTGCCCCTGATCTTGAGCCTGGCGCACGACCAGGCGACCCCCTGGCCGTGGTTGCCGGCGGAGGCCGCGATGACGCCCGCGGCTCGCTGCTCCTCGGCGAGCCGGGAGATGAAGGTGTAGGCGCCGCGCAGCTTGTAGCTGCGGACCGGCTGGAGGTCCTCGCGCTTGAGCCAGACCCTGCAGCCGGTGGCCTGCGAGAGGCGCTCGTCGTACTGCAGAGGGGTCTCGGTGGCGACGCCCTTGAGGAGATCGGCGGCCTCGTCGACCATCTCCGCCAGTTCATTCATGTCCGCTGTGCCCACCCGCCCCATTGTGCCGTGCCCCGTCCCGCGTGCGCTCGCGACGGCAGCATGTGGAAGGAGCGCCGGCCCCGGGCGCGATGGCGAGCACGGGCCGCCCGGCGGGCCCGTCGTCCCCGGACGCTCGGATTGGTTCGCGCGGGGATGAGGCTGTAAGCTCTCCGGCGGAGGATTCGCCTAGAGGCCTATGGCGCTCGCTTGGAAAGCGGGTTGGGTTCACGCCCTCACGAGTTCGAATCTCGTATCCTCCGCGGTCATTCTCCGGCAGATGCGAAAGCACTGATCAGAGGGCTCCTCACCGGTCCGGCGCCTCGGCGGACCGTGTCTCCGGGCGCACCCGGCCCCGGGGGCCGCTCTTGACCGGGCCCCCGCCCTCCGCGGCCCTCCATCCGGCGAGCACGCCCCTGAGGACGATGCCGACGAATCGACGAATCGAATCGGCGATCGAGGATCCCGTACGCCCGAATGAGCGCATCGTCCCTGGACCGACGGCAGCACCACCAGTTCGAGAGGGGCATGTCCGATGGACATCTACGAGCGCATGCGGGCCGGCGAATGGATCGACATCCGCACCGACGAGGAGTACCGCACCACTGCCGCCGCCGAAATGAGCCGCAGCAGGCTGTTGAGCTTCCGCGCCAACACCACCGATCCCGGCTCACCCGCCATCCGGGAGATCCTCGATGAACTTTTCGAGGGCCGCCTGCCGGCCGACTCGATGATCCTGCCGCCGTTCCAGATCGACCGCGCCAAGGCCATGACCATCGGCACGAATGTCCTGGTCAACCACGGTCTGACCTGCATGTCCTCGGGCGGCATCGACATCGAGGACGACGTGATGATCGGCCCCGAGGCGGCGCTCATCACTGCCAATCACGACTTCGACGACCTGCGGGTCCTGCAATTCAAGCCGGTCCGCATCGGCCGAGGCGCCTGGATCGGGGCCCGCGCCATCATCCTTCCGGGCGTCACCGTCGGCGAGGGTGCGGTCGTCGCCTCAGGCGCCGTCGTCACGCACGATGTCGCGCCGCGCACCATCGTCGGCGGCAACCCGGCGCGCTTCATCAGGAACGCCGACAGGACGAAGTGAGCCGCCTCCGCTCCGGCGGATCCGACAAACGAGCTCCCGGCGGGGGTCAGTAGAATGAGGGCTTGTCGAAACAGGTTCCGGGCTCGCCGATGCCGAGGCTGGTACGGGCGTACCGGCCGGTGGTGTCGTGCAGGATGTCGAAGACGCCGCGGGCCACGCCCTGGCGGGTCACCTGCGTATTGGGGAACGGCCGTTCCCGGGGGACGAGCTCGTAGGACTCATTGCCGTCCTGGTCGTACAGCCAGGTCAGGCGCAGGATCGTCCAATTGCTCAGTGCCGAGTCGAAGACGACTTCGGCGGTGCTCCTCAGGCGGTCCTCACCGGCCCGGCCGACCATCGACAGGTTCCAGCGGCCCATGGCGCCGGGCACCTCGTCGTGGATGCCGAGGATGTTGGCCCCGATCAAGGTGTCGACGCCGGCCCGCTCGGCCGCCGCGACGACATGGCGGGTGGGCTCGAGCCGCTGCATGTCGTTGAGATAGGCGGCGTCGGCACCGGCCAGCGCCTCGGCCAGGGCGTCGTCGTCGGTGAAGTCGCCGTCGACGAGCCTGACGCGGGGACGGCCCGCATACCGTCCCAGGCGGCGACCCGCGTCGCGCGCGTACAGGACGAGTTCGTCGTCGGTCTCGGCCAGCTCCATGGGGATGAGATAGTCGCAGACCCGGCCCGCCGCACCGAGGATGGTGATCTTCATGGTTGCCTCTTCCTTCAGCTTCCTCAGCCTGATCAAGTGTTCCGGGGACGCGTCTCGGACAGCACGAAGTGCTGCTCGCGGTGGGCTATGAGCCAGGCCCCTTCCTGCTGGACGAGGGTGTCGGTGTAGCGGATGCAGTTGTCTGAGAGGCGGTCGCCGTCCTCGCCGGACGAGACGAGGACCGCGCGGCAGTAGTGCTCGTCGGTGGCGGTGCCGTCGTCGTTGAGGGTGATGACCTGCTGCCCGTTCATGTGGTACGAGGACTTGACCCCGCCGGTGAAGGCCCCGAATCGCTGGATGAGCTCGTCCCTGCCGCGGATGTCCATGGTGCGCGCTCCGTCCGTGTAGACCTCGACGCGGGCGTCAGTGGTGAACAGCGCGCTCTGCGCCGCCACATCGCACTCCAGATTCGAGAAGCGGTCGATCACCTCACGTATCGCGTCCTTGGCCTCCAGCTGTTCCAGGGTCATGCCATTCTCCTTGCATTGCATTCGTGCTGATGATCCGAGCCTAGGAACGAATGATCGGACAACTCGATCAAGTGCTCCTGTACTCGATTCGATTTCCAGATCATCAGGAGCATTGTGAACACGAAACAGATCGATTGCGTCCTCGAGCTGTCGCAGACGCTCAACTTCAACCGGGCCGCGCAGAACCTGTTCATGTCGCAGCCCTCGCTCAGTTACCAGATCAGGGCGGTCGAGGACGAGGCGGGTTTCGCCATCTTCGTCCGCTCCGGCCGCGGGGCCGTGCTCACGCCGGCCGGGGCCCAGTTCTGCATCGCGTTGCGATCGATCCGTGACGACTTGAAGCGGGCCGTCGAGATGGGCCAGAACTTCGGCTCGCGGTACGCCGAGGCGCTGCACATCGGCCTGCCCGACCGGGCCTCCCTGGCGGCCCTGCCGCGCGCGATCCGCAAGTTCGGGGAGCTGCACCCCGACGTGTCCGTCACCCCCGTCTTCGACCCGACGGGCAGTCCCGACGCCTTCCTGCGCGGGGAGCAGGACGCGTTCTTCACTCTCGAGGAGAGGGTCCGGCGCGCGGCCGATGTCACCGTTCACCCGCTGTACGACAGCCGCATCTACCTGATCACGCTGAGGAACGACCCGCTCGCCCGCAAGGAACTCGTCACGATGGACGACCTGCGCGAGCGGACCCTCATGGTCGGAGGGGGCTCGCCCACCGCGCTACGGGCCATCCAGCACCGCGTCGTGAGCGCCCTGGGCATCGATCACTTCAACAGCGCCGATCACGACACGACGCTCGTCAACGTACTGGCCGGCCGCGGCGTCTGCCTGGCGCCGGGGATGCTCAACAGCGGCAGCGACGACGTCGCCTGGACGCCCTTCGACTGCCCCGAGACGATCAGCTGCGTGCTGTGCACGCACGCCTCCGACAAGCGCGGATCCACCCTGGACCTCGTGCGGATCCTGCAGGACTCGTACGCGGCCGGCAGCCGGTTCGCCCGGACGGTCTGACCCGCTCCCCGGCCCCCGGCCCATCGGGTCGGACGGGCCGGGCTTGCCCCTCAGAGCGAGGATGGAGGAGCGGGAGCCCCGCCCGACCGCCCCATCGAGGACCAGTACGAATCGAGGAAACCATGGAGTACATCACCCTCAACACCGGCGCGCAGATGCCCAAGCTGGGTCTCGGCGTCTTCCAGATGAGCGACGAGGAGGTCGCCGCCGCGGTGCCCGCCGCCATCGAGGCCGGCTACCGCCTGTTCGACACCGCCTCGCGCTACTACAACGAGGGCGCCCTCGGCAAGGCCATCGCCACGTGCGGTGTCCCCCGTGAGGAGTTGTTCATCACCACGAAGCTGTGGTTCAAGGACTACGGCTACGAGAGGACCAAGGAGGCCTTCAGGGTGAGCCTGGACCTGCTCGGGCTGGACTACCTGGACCTCGACCTCATGCACCAGCCGTTCAACGACTACTACGGCGCATGGCGCGCACTCGAGGAACTGCACGAGCAGGGCCTCATCCGCTCGATCGGCGTCTCGAACTTCTACCCCGACCGCTACGCCGACCTGATCCAGCACAACCGGGTCGTACCGGCCGTCAACCAGCGTCAGGCGCATCCCTTCAACCAGCAGATCGACGCCCAGGCCCAGGCCGCCGAGCACGGCACCGTCCTTCAGGCGTGGAGCCCGCTGGCCCAGGGCAACCCCGAGGTGCTGAACCACCCGGTGCTGCGGGTCATCGCCGAGGCCCACGGCAAGTCGGTGCCCCAGGTCATCCTGCGCTGGCTCACCCAGCGCGACGTCGCGGTCGTCGTCAAGAGCACGCACGCCGACCGTCTGGCGGCCAACATCGACGTCTTCGGCTTCGCCCTGTCCGACGCGGAGATGGCCGCCATCGCCACGATCGACCGCAAGGAGGGGCCGGACCACCAGGATCCGGCCATGCTGGAGCGGCTGCTCGCCCTCGAGTGAGCGGGCCGGACCGGGCCACCGGGCGCGCCCGGTGGCCATCGTGCCCGCTCAGGCCGCCGGGTCGACCATGACGAGCTTGCCGCCCAGGTGCCCGTCCTTGAGCCGGGCATAGCCGGCGGGCACCTCGTCAAGGGCGAGCGTGCCGACGATGCGCGGATCCAGCGCACCGGCGGCGACCAGGCCCATGAGTTCGCCGAGCATCGCCGACAGATCGGCGCGGGAGCCCTCGTCCCCGTTGGAGTAGGCGGCGCCGAGCGAGACCTCGTGGATCGATGGCGAGACGGTGAACTCGGGCACCGACGTCAGATCGGGGCGACCGTTGATGAAGGCCAGTCCGCCGTTGAAGGCCAGCGCGCCGAGGTTGTCGGTGGCCGAGGCCGCCGAGACGGTGTCGAGCACGGCGTCCACGCCGCGGCCGCCGGTGAATTCACGTACCCGGGCGACGACATCGCCGTCACGGTAGTCGATGACGTGCTCGGCCCCCAGGGCGAGGGCCTCGGCGCGCTTGGCCTCCGAGGCGGTGACGATGACATGAGCATCCAGGTGGGCGGCCACCTGCACGGCGTAGCCGCCCACGCCGCCGAGGCCGGTCATGAGGAGACTCTGCCCGGCGTGCAGGTGCAGGCGGCGGGTGAGCGCCTGGTAGCCGGTCATGCCGGCGCAGGGCAGGGCCGCGGCGGCCTCGAAGCTCACGCCGTCCGGGACGGGCGCCAGGGCCACGGGGTCGACGACGACCAGCTCGGCCATGCCGCCGGGCCGGCGCAGGTCGTGGTGCAGGGCGACGCGCCGGCCCACCTGGACGTCCGTCACGCCCTCGCCGACCGCCTCGACGACGCCGGCGACGTCCAGGCCCGGGATGTGGGGCCAGACCCAGTCCGGGTTGCCGCCCGAGGCGACCTTCCAGTCCACCGGGTTGAGACCGCAGGCATGCACCCGGACCAGCACCCGGCCGGGGCCGGCGACGGGTTCGGAGACCTGCCCGACGCGCAGGGTCTCAGGGTTTCCGGGGGCATCCAGCAGCAGGGCTCGCATCGCGTCTCCTTCGGTTCGGGTGGGTGCGCCGCACGTGAACGATTCTGGCCCGGGAACGCCCGGAGGACGTGTCCCCACGGCGAAATATCGTCCGAAGGGCAGACCCGATCTTCCCATCCGAGGGTCAACAGTTTAGGCTCGCCTAAGCGCTCCGTCATGGAGTACCGGCTTCCCCGATGGAAGGGCCACGATATGTCTTCGACACCGGAAGCGGGCGCGGCAATCACCGATGCGCTCGTCGGGCGCACGCAGTCGATCGCCCACAGGTTGCTCTGCGGCGCCGGCTGCGGGTCGCTGCTCGCCTACCACCAGGACCCCCAGGTCAGCATCGAGTTCCTCGCGCACGGCCTCACCAGGTCCGGCCGCATCGTGGTGGCCTGCTGCCCCGTCCCGGGCGACGAGGCCGCCGAGATGCCGCTGACGGAGTCGATCGCCGTCCGCCTCGATATCGCCAAGGCCTCGTGCGAGCCGGGCGTGCACATCATCTCGTCGGCCGTGCACCTGCTCGGCACCCTCGAGTGGATGCCCCCGCAGGTCTCGGCGCAGCTCCTGGCCGACGACCAGCTGCCGCCCAGGGTGGCCGTCGCCGTCTCCCACCCGCACGGCCGCCTGGGCGTCATCCGCACCCAGCGCGTCCTGCTGCACGACTCGACCGGTGTCACGCCGATGGCCTTCGGCACCCTGCTGAACGCCGGTACCGGGATGCCCTTCCCCACCGTGGAGGAGGAGTTCGACGTCTTCGACGCCGCGATGGGCCTCGGCGAGGACGCCCTGTGGAACATCGCCGACGCCATCGACGACGAGCGCATCGGGGGTCGCATCTGCTCGCGTCACAGCATGACCGCAGGCTGCCCGCACACCTGGAACCGCATCTACTGCGTCGACGTCGACCGCTACGGCCTGACGCTCATGACGGTGGAGCCCACCGTGACGAGCACCTTCTTCGCCCCGTTCGATGCCCCGGTCGACGACACGGGCGCACTGGCCGCTGCGCTCCAGACCCTGGCCTCCCGCACTGCGCCGGCCGTCGGCTGAGTACCCCGGATGCCCGTGGCCCCTGCCGAGCGACTCGGCAGGGGCCACGGGAACGACCACTCACCGGGAACGGGCCGGTGGGACCGTGTCAGATGCGACTCAGGCCACCTCGTAGGCCGTGCAGTGGGCGCCGTCGGCGCCGAAGGAGACGTCGGCCGCCGTGCACATGAGGTCCTTGTTGTGGACGCACTCGATGCACTGGCAGGCACCGACCTGGCTGCTCGCGTCGGCGAGGCCGGCGCGAGCATCGAGAATGGTGAGGGTCCGGCAGGCGGACTCGGCGCCGACCGTGACGGCGAACGCGTTGCAGCCGCCGTTGTTGAAGGCGCAGTCGGTGGCGGCGCAGGACTTGACGACAGTGATGGCGGTCATGATCGTTCTTCCCTTCGCAGATTCCGGATGTCATTCCTGACAATTGGAACTCTGCCCCTTCGACATGATCCCCACAAGCCAGCACAGGCTGGCCTTTTCATGCATCATGCCTAGTCAGAAGCTTTTCTGTGAAAAAAATCAATGGCTCGGAATAGTCCGCAACAGTACCGCCGCAGGATTTCCGGCGAGCATCCGGAGGGGGCCGTTGAGGTAAGCCTTCCGGAATTCGCCCCGGAAGCGGCTGGAGATGAATTCTCGGGTCATCCGCTCGATCCGGCGGACGGGGAGCACCAGGACGATCGGGGGGCGGTGCGCGAGGGAACCGGCTCGGGGCCCAGCGCTCCGGCCGTGCCCGCCGGGCACGGCCCCCGGCATCAGGCCCTCTCGGAGGCCCGGGCGACGATCTCGCTCTGAACGATGTCGAGCAGCTCGGCGGCGCGCAGGTTCAGGCGGCGGGACTCGTCCAGGTCGTGGTCGAGACGCCCGACGGCGGCCTCGAGCTCGGAGACGCGGCGCCCCAGCTCCTCGACACGTCCGGGGGCCGAGCGCACCTGGTCGTACGCACGGACCGCCGAGCCGGCGCGACGGCGGGCACGGGACAGAATGCTCATGGTCATGCCTTCCTGATGAGGTAGCGGTAGCGGGGGCTCCGCCCCCGGGGATCGATGATCTCGACCGACGCGATCGTCATGGCGAAGCGCTCGATGCGCATGGCGAACTCCTGCGGACCCCAGAAACGGTCGCCCGGCGGCTCGTCGGCGGCCGGGGCGTGACCGTGGCAGCCGCCGCCGACACCGACCAGCGCCGCCCCGCCCAGGTCGAGCAGCCGGCGCATGACGCGCATCGTGCCGTCCCAGCCGAGGAAGTGCATGCCGTCGAAGAGGTTCTCGATGACGACGTCGACCGGTCCGCCGAACGAGGCGGCCTCGCGCAGGGCGTGCGAGATCTGGCGCGCCGAGTACTGGTTGGACTCGAGGAGGCGGACGTCGACGCCGGCGCGAGCGGCCCGTTCCCGGGCCAGCGCGAGCGCCGGGCGGGCGTAGTCGCTGCCCAGGACGGCGCGGTCAGCCGCCAGGTGGCAGGCGGTCAGGCCGTCACCGCAACCCATCTCGTAGACGCTCGCCCCATCGGTGAGGCGCTCGGCGGCCCAGACGGCGAAGTCCGAGGGCTGCATGTCGGAGCCGAGCGAGGAGTTGCACCGCCAGAAGTCCTCCCAGTCCTCGCGGTGGGCGTCGAAGTGGTTCTGCCACCAGTAGTAGCGGCGAGCGACCTGCGGCGGGGTCTCGTACCGGTAGGAGGGATCGGGCGTGGCCCACCCGGGGCCGTACAGGGCGAGGAGGACCGTCGTCGGATCGGCGGGTACGGGCAGCTCGTGACCGCGCACGTTCATCGTGCCGAGCGGGTGGATCCTCATCGTCCCGGCGGGCTCGCAGGCGTGCAGCGAGGTGTAGAAGCGGTCACCGATCAGGAAGCAGGTGAAGATGTCGACGTAGTAACGGTCGATCATCGAGTGGCCGGGGAACATCACCTGGATGTGGCCGGTGGAGTGGCGCACGAGGTCGTAGCCGGCCTCGCGCAGCCTGCGCTCGATGCCGTAGGACTCGAGGGCGATGTCGGTGGGGTTCTGGTGCTCCGACAGATAGGCCAGGTCGGAGTCGTCGTCATAGGGGATCAGGTCGCCGTCGCGCACCGGGCCGAGCAGCGAGCCGCCGTGCAGGAAGGCCTCGATGCCGCATTCGTCCCCGAGGAAGTCGGCGATCTCGCGGGTGGACGCCAGCAGGGCGTCGAAGAACTCGTCGTCCTTGTCCTCGAAGCTCTTGGCCACACGGCCCCACTTGTTGATGACCTGCGGCGAGCCGGTCATCGGATGGTCGAGGGCGAGTGGGGCGGTGGAGCCGCCGAGCGTGACGGTGACCGATTCGGCGAGCAGACGGTCGCCCCGCGGACCGAGCTCGACGGCGAAGGCGCCGGTGCCGACCAGACGCGGGTGCATGGCCCTGGGCCAGTCGATGTGCCAGCGGCCGTCATCGCGCCACTCGCCGCGGCTGGTGCGGGTGGTCCAGATGCGGCGGCCCTCCAGGTAGACCTCGACCATGAGGTCCTCGCAGCCGGCGGGCAGCGCCATGCTGATCTCCTGGCGGTCGATCGCCAGGGCGCCCGGCGGACCCGTCGTGGGTTCGTCGATCGTGGATGTCATGGGTTCGTACCTCCTGCGCTGCAGCGCCGCCGGGCGTCGGGCGGCGAGGATCGCGACCGAGCGAACAGGTGGAGGCGCCCCCGGGCTTCCCCGGCGGGCCCCGGGCAGGCGCGTCGGGGTCCGGGTGGTACGTGCCGTCACTCGGGGCGGAGCTCCCGGGGCAGGGGAGCCGGACGCCTCCCCATCACCATACGACCCGCCCGCGCCGCCTCAGGTCGAGGGGCCCGCGGCGGGTCCCAGCGCCGGAGGAGGCCGATCACCGCGACGGCATCGTCTCAGGACGACTGTGGCCACGCCCCTGTCCGAGGAGTCGTCACGCGCCCAGGGCATCGATCCGCAGGCGGTCGGCCGGCAGTGAGGGCCGCCGCCGGGGCCGGGCCCCTCGCCCGAGCCCCTCTCCTCGCTCCGACGTTCCGGCCCCGGGGCTGCGCCAGGTGCGCACGCGATTCGTCGGTGCCCGCCTCTACCCTTCTTGGCATGAGGATTCTGCACACGAGCGACTGGCATCTGGGGCGCACCCTGCACGGGGTCGACCTGTCGGGCGCGCACGCGCGGTTCCTGGACCACCTGGTCGGGCTGGCGGCCTCCGAGCAGGTCGATGCGGTGCTCGTCCCGGGCGACGTCTTCGACCGGGCGCTGCCGCCGATCGGCGCGGTCGAGATGCTCGATGCGGCGCTGGCACGACTGTGCGAGGTCACCCGCGTGGTCATCACGCCGGGCAATCATGACAGCCCGCAGCGCCTGGGCCTCAATGCGGGCCTGCTCGGCGGCCGGCTGCACATCCGCGCACGGCCCGCGCGGGCGGGCGTGCCGGTGGTGCTCCCCGCCGCCGACGGCTCGGCCGGGCTGCTCGTCTACACGCTGCCCTACCTCGACCCCGACATGACGCGGGCCGAGCTGGCCTCCGCCATCGGCGCCGGTGCGCCCCTGGGGCGTTCCCACGAGGCCGTCGTCGGGGCGGCCCTGCAGCTGGTCGCCGACGACCTGTCGGCACGGCGGTCCTCCGGGGCCGGGCGCGTTCCGGCGGTGATCATGGCCCACGAGTTCGTCACGGGCGGGCTCCCCAGCGAGTCGGAGCGGGACCTGCGCATCGGCGGCGTCGACTCGGTGCCGGCCGGGCTGTTCGCGCAGGCGGGCGCCGACTACGTGGCGCTCGGGCACCTGCACGGCCCGCAGCAGGTGCCCGGTTCGCGCGATCCGCACGGGCCCGGCGGCCCGGATGCGCCCGACGGCGGGCGCGGCCGGCCGGCCCCGGTCATGCGCTATGCGGGCTCGCCCCTGGCGTTCTCCTTCTCCGAGAGGGATCATCGCAAGTCGACGGCCGTCATCGACTTCGACCGGCGCGGCCCGGTGGCCGACGTGCGGCTCGTGGCGGCTCCGGTCCCCCGGCGCCTGTCCGACGTGTCGGGCGGCCTCGCCGAGGTGCTCGGGCCTCGATTCGCCGATCGCCGCGAGGACTGGGTGCGCGTCACCGTCACCGGTGAATCCCGCCCCGACAACCTGGTCCACACGATCAAGAGGGTCTTCCCGCATGCCCTGCAGGTGCTCTTCGAGCCAGCCGGGCGCCGCAGCACGACACCGGCCGAGGTCACCGGGGCCGCCGATCCGCTGGAGGTGGCGGGCGATTTCGCCGAGCAGGTGTCCAACCGGGCGCCGAGCGCGGCCGAGCGCAGAGTGCTCGCCGAAGCGCTCGAGGCCGCCGGGAGGCGGGGCTGAGATGCGGATCCTCCATCTGGAGCTGTGCGGCATAGGCCCGTACGCGGCCCGTGAGATCATCGACTTCCGGGCGCTCGGCGAGAACGGCCTGTTCCTGCTGGAAGGGCCGACGGGCTCGGGCAAGACGACGATCATCGACGCCATCGTCTTCGCCCTCTACGGCTCGGTGTCCGGCGAGGAGTCGAGCAACGACCGCCTGGCGTCCACGCACCTTCCGCCGGGCACCGCCCCGTACGTCGAGCTCGTCATCGACACGAGCCGCGGCCTGTACAGGGTGCGGCGCTCCCCCAGGTACGAGCGTCCGAAGAAGCGCGGGACCGGCACGACCAGCGAGAACCCGCGCATCACGCTGTAGAAGCTCGCCGACCCCTACGACGGGCAGGGCGAACCGGTCACGTCGAACGTCCAGGACGCCTCCGCGGAGCTGCGTGCGGCGATCGGGCTGAGCCGCGAGCAGTTCACGCAGACGGTCGTCCTGCCGCAGGGCCAGTTCGCCACCTTCCTGCGGGCCGGCCCCGAGGAGCGCCGCGGCGTGCTGCAGCAGATCTTCGGCACCCAGGTCTACGAGAGGATGGCCGACGAGTTGAGGCGGCTCGCCCAGGACTGCTCCGAGCGCGTGCAGCAGGCCCGCGACCGGGTGGGCTCGGCGGCCGCGGAGTTCGCGCACTCGGCCTGGTCGGGCGATGGCACCGGAACCGGCGTGGATCCCGCCGGGGCGCCCGGCCCGCAGGCCATCGCCGCGGCCATCGAGGCGGACCGGCCGGCGGCGCTCGATGAGCTGGCGCAAGCGCGTCTGGCCCTGCTGCGGGCCAGGAACGAGCGCCGGGCCGAGCGCTGCGAACAGGC
>NZ_CAUTOU010000037.1:0-20795 GCF_963539965.1 uncultured Propionibacterium sp. | reverse complement strand
CGTGCCCGTCCGGCTCGCCCGCGGCGCCGCGGGTCTGCCCGGCGGGTCCGGCGGTCTCCGTCCGACCGGCAGCGCCGGTCGGCCGCTCGCCGGCATCGGGCCGCCCCTGCTGATCGGGCTCGTCCGGCAGCGGCAGCCGCGGATCGTCGTAGGCGCTCTCATCGGTCTCACTCATCGTGACCGCCGGATCCGGTGGGCCGAGCCCCGGCGGCCAGCTCGGCGTCGGTGGGTGGGACCTCGGCGCCGTCGTTGGCCCTGGCGCGCTTGAACCCGGTCAGGTCCCTGCCCCTGAGGTTGCCGTACTTCACGCGGCTCGCATAGACGTCCACGTACTCCTGGCCGGACAGCTCCTGGATGCGGGCCATGACGTCGTCGGTCACCCACCGCAGTACGCGCACCGAGTCGGCCTGGCCCCTCCAAGGCGTGTAGTCGAGCGGCTCGCCGATGACGATACGGGCGTCCCGCATGGTGGGCAGGCCCAGGAGGCCCCTGCGCAGGCGGGTGTTGACCATGCCGACCGGGATGATGGGTACGCCGGCCTCCAGCGCCAGGCGGGCGGCACCGGTATGGCCGCGGTAGAGGTTGCCGTCGGGCGTGCGGGTGCCCTCGGGGAAGATGCCGATGAGATTGCCGGCGGCCAGCTCGGTCTCGACCGGGCCCATGGTGTCGACGCTGGCCCGGCCGCCGGAGCGGTCGAGCGGCACCATGCCGACGGCGCGCAGGAACCAGGCGACGACGCGCATCTTGAGGCCCTTGCCCTCGAAGAGCTCCTTCTTGGCGGGCCAGATGAGATGGCGCTCCATGATCGCCGGCAGGGTGAACGTGTCGCCGGCGTCGAGGTGATTGCTCGCGAGCACGGCGGCGCCTCTGGCGGGGATGTTCTGCTCGTCCACCAGCCGCGGGTGCATGAGCAGCCTCACGCCTGGGCGGAACAACGCGTACTTGAAGAAGCGGTACCACACGCCTTTCACTCTAATCGGGGCGCACGGCCGCGGCCGGCAGCAAGGCGCGGGCGCCGACGGGGCGAGTCCTCCGGGACCCCGGTCCCTGCTCAGGGGGCGTTCGCGGCGCACCAGCGCACCAGCGCACCAGCGGCTCCGCCCACCCGGTCGGCGGGCGTGGTCCACAACCGTCCGACGAGCTGCCCGGCCGTCTCGGCGCCGTTCTCGTCGACGAGCTGGCTGACGGCCGCCCAGCTGCGCGCGTAGACCCCGCGCAGGGCGTCGGCGTCGTCGATGGCGGAGAACTCCTCGTCGCCGGGCAGGGCCGATGCGCCGCCGGAGCCCCGGCAGGCCCGGACGGCCCGCGCCCTGCTGGAGGCGAGTTCGTCGGCGTCCCGGGGCAGGCCGAGCCACTCGGCCAGACCCTCGCTGACCCACTTGTTCCCGCCGACCGGCGCCCCGAGGCCGGCCAGGCGCCAGTGCACGGACTCGTGGGTCAGCAGCACGGCGGCCTGCGCGGTGCTCCACTGCCCGGCCCGGTCGGGGTTGACGACGACGCGGGCCGCTCCCCTCCCGTACCGGGTGAAGGCCCCCAGGCCCTGCGTCTCGGCGGTCGGCCTGCCGGCGACCAGGGCGTAGGCGCTGCCCGTGGCCGGTACCTCGACGGCGAGCGGCTCATCGGAGTCCGCATCCAGCAGGGGCATGCCCGAATCGTTGACGGCCGCTGCCGCCGTAGCGGCGGCGGCCGACAGATCGGGGGCGCCCCGGCCGACGAGCAGCACCGCCCCGCCCGCGGTGAGGACGTCCACCGCCTCGACGAGCCAGGCGGGGGCCGGCCGGGAGGCCGCGGGCTCGATCCGGGTGATGCGGCAGAGGCCGCCGGCGCACCCGGTGGTGATGCTCACCGCGTCGGTGGCGGCGGCCCGCTCGCCGGGTAGCGCCCAGCTCACCTGCCAGCCGTCGGCGGCGGCCTCGAAGTCCACGCCGTCCAGTTGGGCGAGGTTGGACCACCACATGTCCCGGGTGGACTGCGGGATCGACCGGTCGAGGGCCTCGTCGAACCGATCGCGATCGCCGTCCGCGATGGACGAGTCGAGCATCGCGAGGGCGTCCTCGGCACTGGACGGACCGGACGGGGAGCAGGCGACCGATGACAGGGCGAGTGCCAGGGCCAGCCCGGGCAGCGCCCAGCGGCGGACGGCTCTCCTGCTCATCGCGCCCCCTCCGTCGGCCCGGCCCCGGCGGGCCGCGCCGGGGAGGACCCCGCGTCGCAGACCGCCGGAGCGATCAGATGATCTCGACGCCGTCGATCACGACGTCGTCGACGGGACGGTCCATCTGGCCGGTCGGCACCGCGGCGATCTCGTCGACGACCTTCTTGGAGGCCTCGTCGGCGACCTCGCCGAAGATCGTGTGGCGCATGTTCAGGTGCGGTGTGGGGACGACCGTGACAAAGAACTGCGAGCCGTTGGTGCCCGGGCCGGCGTTCGCCATGGCCAGCAGGTACGGCCTGGAGAAGGTCAGGTCGGGGTGGAACTCGTCGGCGAAGCGGTAGCCGGGGCCGCCGCGGCCGGTACCCGTCGGGTCACCGCCCTGGATCATGAAACCCTCGATGACGCGGTGGAAGATCGTGCCGTCGTAGAACGGGCCGGTCCTGGTCCGGCCCGTGTTCATGTCGAGGTACTCGCGCGTGCCATTGGCCAGCTCCACGAAGTTCGCCACCGTCTTGGGCGCGAAGTCGTCGAACAGGTCGAGCGTGATGTCGCCGTGATTGGTGTGCAGGACGGCCTGCGTCACGGGCCTCCCCTTTCAGCCGTAGGTGCGAGGACGCCCCCATCCTCCCAGACGGCCCAAAGTCCCCGCCGGCCGGACCCCGCGGGGCCACGGCCGGTTCGCACCCCGGTCGCGGTTAACCCTGAGCACGTCCACCGGTCCTCGTCCGGCAGAGGGTTCGCTTGTAGCCTGGCCTCAGCTCGACCACGAGCAGGCTCGATCACGAGCAACCACCGAGCATCGGAGAATCCAATGTCGAAGAAGACTCTCAAGAAGTCCGTGATGACCGCCGGCGAGAACGCCCGCGAAACCATCGCCACCGCCGCCGAGAGGGTCGGCCCGGTGTACGACCAGACGCGCGACGCAGTCCTGGAGGGGCTCGGGAACCTCACCGAGAACCTGTCCGAGACGCTTGAGAAGACCGACGAGCTGCCCGGCTCGGTCATGAAGCACCTGCCCGAGGCCGCCGAGCCCGTCAAGAAGAAGCACCACCGGCTGCTGACCTGCTTCGGCGTCCTCGCCGTGATCGGCGCCATCTTCATCGCCGTCCGCCAGATCCTCCTGCCCAAGGATGACGGCTGGACCCCTCACGAGCCCAGTGGCGCCTTCGGCGACGACGATGTGACCACCGATTTCAGCGAGCCCGCCGCCGCTGAGCCCGAGACCGCCGTCGAGGAGGCCGCCGAGGCCCCTGCCGAGCCCGTCGAGGAGACCGCCGGCAGGGACTACGGCGAGGGCTCCTACGCCGGTGCGAACCCGCCCGAGGGCTACACCATCAAGGGCAACGAGCGCTCCATGAAGTTCCACACCCCGGACGGCGCCGGTTACAGCCGCACCAATGCCGACGTGTGGTTCGTCTCCAGCGAGGCCGCCGAGGCCGCGGGCTTCACCAGGGCCTCCCGCTGAGGGGCCCGGCCCCCCGGAGGCCGGCCCCGACACCGGCCGGCAGCGGCGCGGGGCCGGAGCGGCCGCGCTGATTCCGGCGGGTCCCGGCCCGATCGCGGGGCCCGCCGGGTGGGCCTCATGCGCGGTGCCCGGCACCCGGTGCTGCGGCAGTAGGCTCCTGGCATGGAGCCCTTCCTCATCACCGCCGGCGATCTGGTCCTGTCGGCCCCGACGGAGGCCGACGCCGACGCTTTCGCGCGCATCTGCGCCGAACCGAGCATCCCGGCCTGGACGACGATCCCGTCCGATTTCACGCGGGCCGACGCGCAGCGCCTGGTGACCGAGTCGACCAGGGCCGGCTGGGGAACCGGCGCGCACCCGATGTGGGCCCTGCGCCCGGCCGTCGGCGGTGAGCCGTTGGGCATGGCGAGCCTGCACGCCCGCCCGCTGGGCACCTGGGAACTCGGCTACTGGACGAGCGAGGCCGTGCGCGGCAGGGGCCTGACGACTCGCGCGGTGCGGGCCCTCGTCGATGCGGCTTTCGACCCCGACGGCGAAATCGGCGCCGAGCGCCTGCTGTGGCGGGCCGAGGTCCACGACGGCGTGCCCAACTGGGCGAGCTGGCGGATCGCCTGGAAGCTGGGGTTCCGCAAGCAGGGCCTTCTGCGCAGTGCCGCCGTCAACGCCGGGCGGCGGCACGACATGTGGCTGGCGGATCTGCTGCCGGACGACCCCCGCAGCCCGCGGACCCCCTGGGATGGCCCGCTGCCGCGGCCGGGCGCCCCGGCCTTCGAGCGCGAGGCGACGCCGACCGACGCCATCGGCACCCGCGAGGGTGACTGCCCCGAGGGTCTCGTGGCGCGCTTCCACCGCATCTACGGTCTGCCGATCGTCACCGACGGCCCGAGCCTGAACCGCGAGCACCTGCACATGCGCATGAGTCTCATCGCCGAGGAGTTCGCCGAGCTCGTCGGCGCGGTCTACGGCCCCTCCTCCCGCGGAATCCTCGAGGAGGCCTTCACGAGGGCCCTCGCCGCCGACAAGGACGAACGCGACCTGGTCGGGGCGGCCGACGCGCTGGCCGACCTGGTCTACGTCGTCTACGGCATGGCCCTGGAGACCGGTATCGATCTGCCGGCCGTACTGGCCGAGGTGCAGCGCTCGAACATGTCGAAGCTGGGCGCCGACGGGAGACCCGTCTACCGCGAGGACGGCAAGGTCCTCAAGGGGCCGGGCTTCTTCGGGCCCGACGTGGCCGGTGTGCTGGCCCGCGGCGGGCGCTGAACCGGCGGAGTTGTCCACATTCGCACCGGGGGATTCTGCCCCGGCGTCCCGGCTGCCTAGGCTCGTGCCATGGCCGACCCACCCCTGGCCGCGTCCTCCTGGCTCATCGGCTGGGCGCTGTGCCTCGCCGCCTCACTGCTGCTCGTCGCCGTCCACCTGCGCCTTCTGGCGCGTCA
This sequence comes from uncultured Propionibacterium sp., assembly GCF_963539965.1. Taxonomy (NCBI): domain Bacteria; kingdom Bacillati; phylum Actinomycetota; class Actinomycetes; order Propionibacteriales; family Propionibacteriaceae; genus Propionibacterium; species uncultured Propionibacterium sp. The sequence continues at coordinate 15,736 of NZ_CAUTOU010000037.1, read as the reverse complement.
GCCCGAGCCCGACCCGATGGTGCCGGGTGCCGAGGGGAAGACTCCGTACGCGCTGCTCGCCGTCAGCGGACGGGTGCGGCTCGTCTGCCTGCTGGGGGCCCTGGGGTCCTCGGCCGCGACGGCCTGCACCGGGCCCCTCGCCCCCGCCTGGCTGGTCTGGGGCTCGGGGGCGGTCGTCCTCGTCGGCGTTGACGCCGTCTCGACGTGGATACCGCGCGGCCTCACGAGGCTGGTGCTCGGCGAGCTGGGCGCGGCGCTGCCCCTGTGTGCCGCCCTGGCCCGCAGCCCGCTGTACGTCATCGGCGCGCTGGCCGGGGCCTGCGCCGTGGGCGGATTCTTCTGGATGGTCTGGCGCGCCGGAGCCGGCCTGGGTTTCGCCGATGTGCGCCTGGCACTCGGGCTGGGTGCCCTGACCGGGGCGACGGCCGCAGCCCGCACGGGTGCGATCGGGGTGGTCGTCGCCGTCATGGCCACCGCCGTCATCGGCGCACTGGCCGGGATCGCCCATGGGCTCGGACGAGCGCGCCACGAGCCGTTCGCCTACGGACCGGCCCTGTGGGCCGGCGCCTATGCCTGCCTGGCCTGGCCGCTCGCGCGCTGAGCCCCCGCTCCGGAGCACCCCGGTGCGGGGCTCACTCCGATTCGTCGAGACGCTTGAGGATGTCCTCGGCGGCCCTCCGGGTCTTCAGCCCCGCCAGGACGAACTCGCAGATCATCCGGGTGGCCAGGACACCTGCCGCGCCAGGGATCCAGCCGAAGAGGATCCCCAGCACGAGCATGACGCCCGAGCCGCCGCTGCGGGAGTAGTAGCCGGAGCCGAGGGAGGCCACGCCGGCGCCGACCAGCACGGCGAAGAGCCACCACAGGAAGCCCACGACCATCGACAGGACGTAGAGGACCTTGACGATCAGGGGCGTGACCATGTCGGTGAAGCTGAGATCGAACAGGGCCCGCAGGCCGTCCCTGTGGCCGGGCGCTGCGGGCTGCGGGGCGGCGGCATAGGGGGCCTGCGGAGGATAGCCGCCCTGGCCCGCCCGGGCCTGCTGCTGGTCCCAGTCCTGACCGTTCCAGGGCCGCTGGGCGGAGGGCTGGGCCTGGGATGCGCCCCACGACTGAGCGGGCCAGGGCTGGGCCTGCTGACCGGCCCACGGGGCGCCGGCGGAGGCCGCCGGAGCGCCGCGCCAGCCGGGGGCGGGCTCGGGGGCCGAGGCGCTCGACGAGGCCGAGGTGGTGCTGCGCCACGTGGGCGCCGAGCTCTGGGACGATGCCGACGGCGCGCTCTGGGGCGAGGGGGAACCCGTGGACGGGGCGCCCGAGCCGGGGGCGAAGATGCGCGTCGCGTCGTCGAACTCGTTGGCCGAGGGCATGCTGGTCGGGTTATCAGTCATGCTTTCCATGATGGACCATCGAAGACCCGGCCGGGTACGGGACCACATCCCGGCGTGCAGCCGGAGGGCCGGCGCGAGCCTCGAAGTGCGCCCCCGGCCCGGGGCGCCGTCCGCGACGGGTCAGTCGTCCGCGTGCGTCCTGGTGGAAGCGGCCCACTTGGCGAGCAGCGCAGCGGCGCGGCCGTCGTCGATGACCTCGCGCGCCTGCTCGAGGCGGGGGAGCACCTGATCGGCGATGGGCTCGTCGAAGCCGGGGCCGTCGAAGGCGAGCATCGCCGCAGCGGCGTTGAGCTCGACGATGTCGCGCACCGGGCCGGCCCCGCCCGCCATGACGTCGCGGACGACCCCGGCGTTGTGCTCGGGGCCGCCGCCGACGAGATCCTCACGGGTGGCCGGGGCCAGCCCGAGTTCGGCGGGGTCGAGGACGGCGCGCTCGCAGCGGCCTCCGCCGAGGACCCACACGTCCGAGGGGCCGGTCGTCGTGATCTCGTCGAGGCCGTCGGCGCCGTGGAACACGAAGCCGCGGTCGCACCGATCGGCGAGCACACCGGCCATGAGCGGGGCGGTCCTCTCGTCGGCGACGCCGACCGCCTGGGCGTGCGGGCGGGCCGGGTTGGCCAGCGGGCCGAGGAAGTTGAAGACTGTCTGCACTCCCAGGGCCCTGCGGGTGGGGCCGAGGAAACGCATCGACGCGTGATAGCGCTGGGCGAACAGGAAGACGATGCCGGCCTCGGCGAACACGGCGGCCTCGGCGGTCGGGGAGAGATCGACGACAACGCCGAGGGCCCCCAGGCATTCGGCGGTTCCGCACATCGAGCTGGCGGCGCGGTTGCCGTGCTTGATGACGGGGCGCCCGCTGGCGGCGGTCACGATGGCGGCCATCGTCGAGACGTTCACCGTGTTGGCGCGGTCGCCGCCGGTGCCGACGACGTCGACGGCCTCCCGGGGCAGCTCGAGCGGCAGGGCCTTGGCGAGCATGCCCTCGGCGAGGACGGACAGTTCGGAGCTCGTCTCCCCCTTGGAGCGCAGGGCGACCAGGAAGCCGCTCATCTGCTCGGGACTGGTCCGACCGGAGAGCAGCTGGTCCATGGCCCACGCGCCGGTCTCATCATCCAGGTCGCGACCGTTGATGAGCCCGGTGATGAGGTCGGGCCATGTCAGCTGCGTCATCGAACCGCCATCTCCTTGGGGACGTCGTGATCGTCGTCGAGTCCGTGGCGGCTCGACCGGCCCGGGGCGCCGAAGACCTCGGGGGTCATGGGCATCCGCGCATCGGCGCGCGCCTTGCGCACGACGTCGGCCACCGTCCGGGGCAGACGGATGGGATCGACCGGGTAGGGCGAGATCGCCTCGGCGTCCGACCATGCGGCCAGCCAGGAGTCCGCCTCGCGTGCCACCAGCAGGACGACGAGCGGCGGATGCGCGAACTCGTCCTTCATCTGGTGGGCGACGCCCATGCCGCCGGCCGGAACGGCCTCGCCGTCGAGGACCGCGACGTCGTAGTCCTGTTCGTCGAGGGCCGCCCACAGGGCCGGCTGAGTGGCGAACTCGCTGGTCTCGAGTCCGGGAAGGTCGGACGCGACGGTGCGTCCGAGGGCGAGGCGCACCTGCTCGCGCACGGTGCGGTCGTCGGAGTAGATGATGACCCTCAGGTCTGCGGAGTCGGAGCTGGCATCGTCGCTCATGGGACCGTCCTCGGCTGGTGCACGGAAGTTACCCGGCACATCGTAGTCCCCGGCGGGCGCCGGCGGGCGGCACGGCGGCCCTCCGAGACGCCCGGCCCGGCCCGCGCAGGGCCCTGCGGAGGAGCGGTCGTGCCTACAATCTCCGCGTGCGTTTCCTCAACCAGCAGCCGGCCTACGATCTGACGTACAGCGACGTCTTCATGGCGCCGAACCGCTCCAGCGTGCGTTCGCGCCACGACGTGGACCTGACCAGCCGTGACGGCCTCGGCCTGTCGCTGCCGCTCACCGTCGCCAACATGACGGCCGTCAGCGGCCGCCGCATGGCCGAGACGGTGGCGCGCAGAGGCGGCATCGCGGTCCTGCCCCAGGACATCCCCGTCGAGTTCGTCGTCAAGGCGATCGGCCGGGTCAAGTCCTCCCCCGTCACGTTCGAGACCCCCGTGGTGCTCGCCCCGACGACGACCGTCGGCGAGGCCCTCGCCCTCATCCCGAAGCGCGCCCACGGCACGGCCGTCGTCGTCGACGAGGCCCGCCGCCCGATCGGCCTGTTCGCGCCGGCCGACGGCGTCGGCGTGGACCGCTTCGTACAGGTCCGCGACGTCATGACGACCGATCTGACCCTCGTCGGCGCCGCCACCGAGCCGCAGGAGGTCTTCGACGCCCTGGCCTCGACCCGCCACCGCCTGGCCATCGGCGTGGATGCCGACGGCGCCCTGGTCGGCGTCATGAGCCAGCGCGGGGCCGTGCGCTGCGGCATCTACGCGCCCGCGCTGGATGAGAGGGGCCGGCTGCGGATCGGCGTGGCCCTCGGCATCAGCGGTGACGCCGAGGGCCGGGCCAGGGCCCTGCTCGACGCCCACGCCGACGTGCTGGTCATGGACACCGCGCACGGGCACCAGGAGCGCATGATGGACGCCCTGGCCCTTGTCCGCCCGGTCCGTGACGCCTACGCGGACACCACCGGAGTGCGCGTGCCGATCGTGGCCGGCAATGTCGTCACCGCCCAGGGCACTGCGGACCTCATCGACGCCGGCGCCGATGTCGTCAAGGTCGGGGTGGGCCCGGGCGCCATGTGCACCACTCGCATGCAGACCGGAGTGGGCCGCCCGCAGTTCTCGGCCGTCATCGAGTGCGCCCAGGCGGCGGCCGAGGCCGGCGGCGCGATCTGGGCCGACGGCGGCGTGCGCCATCCGCGCGACGTGGCCCTCGCCCTCGCCGCGGGCGCCGGCTCGGTGATGGTCGGATCCTGGTTCGCCGGCACGAACGAGTCCACCGGCGAGGTGCTGACCGACGCCGACGGCCGCCAGTACAAGGAGAGCTTCGGCATGGCCTCGGCCCGTGCGGTGCGCAGCCGCACGCGTGCCCGCAGCGCCTACGAGCGCGCCCGCGCCTCGCTGTTCGAGGAGGGCATCTCGAGCTCGCGCATGTACCTCGACCCGGCCCGCCCGGGCGTCGAGGACCTGCTCGACTGGATCACCTCGGGCGTCCGTTCCTCGTGCACCTATGCGGGCGCGCGGTCGCTGGCCGAGTTCCAGGAGAAGGCCGTTGTCGGTGTGCAGTCGCCCTCCGGTTACGAGGAGGGCCGCCCGATCCCGGTCAGCTGGGGCTGACCTCCTGGCGGGCCCCGGCTGCGAGCGGGTCCCGGACCCGGCGAGGGGCCTGCGGACCGGCTCGTCCGGCCGCCCGCAGGCCCCGCAGTCTCGAGCGCGTCCGCTCAGTGGAAGGAGTCGCCGCAGGCGCAGGTGCTGGTCGCGTTCGGATTGTCGATCGTGAATCCCTGCCTCTCGATGGTGTCGGCGTAGTCGATCACGGCACCGCCCAGGTAGGGGGCGCTCATGCGATCGACGACCAGGTCGACGCCGTCGTAGTGATCAACGAGATCGCCCTCGAGTTGCTCGTCGTCGAAGGCCAGGCGATAGCGCAGGCCGGCGCAGCCACCGGGCTGCACCTCGATGCGCAGCGCGAGATCGTCGCGGCCCTCGGCGCGCAGCAGGCCGGCGGCCTTCTCGGCTGCGGCGTCGGTGAGCGTCACGCCGGTGATCTTCCCGGTCACGGTTTCGGTCATATCGGTCCCCTTCTCGCCTCTCCGACCGGCTGGCCAAGCCGGACAGTGGTCGGGATATTGCCCCGGGCCCACCTTCTCCAGTGTCTACCAGAACCAGCTTCTCGCAAATGCCAGGCACCCGTCGGTGATGTCGCCGTCGCCGACGGCGTGGACCGCCTCGATGCCGCTCCTGCGCTGGCCGACCAGGCTGGTGCGGTTCATCCTGGTGATCACCACGACGGGCCTGCCCGCCGCGGCGGCCCTCCTGACGACGTAGTCGACGACCGGGCCGCCCCAGGCGTCCACGTCGAAGTCCTCGCAGCTGGTGACGACCAGATCGGCGGCAGCCATCGTCCGGTCGATGCCGGCGACCTCGCCGAGGGCCTCAGGGCCGGCGAGCACCCGCCCGCCGAGGGCCAGGACGACGGCTCCCGCCCCACCGCCGGCGCCCGAGCCGGGCATGGCGGCCAGGGCCTCGCCGCCGGCCGGGGCGACCGGATCCGAGCTGCCGGAGGCCAGCAGTTCCGCCCAGCTGGCGAGCATCCTGTCGAGTGCCAGGCGCCGGGGCAGGGGAAGGTCCTGACGCCTGCCGGCCAGCCCGTACATGCCGGTCAGCACGGCGTCCTGCTCGCCGGACCGGCACAGACCGACGAGCGGTCGCCCGGCCAGGCGGGCGCGGGCCCCGTCGGTGTTCAGCCGCCGCGCCCCACGGGCCGGCCCGGCCGCGCCGGCGAGCGTGCTCGGCCCGCTCCCGCTCAGGAAGGACAGCAGCATCGGACCGCTGTCGTGGTCATGGCCGTCGAGCGGGATGAACAGCGCGTCGTCCGGGCCGGCGAGGTTCTCCCTGGCATGCCGCCAGGACGGCCCCATCTCGGCCAGCGGTACGAGCGCGACCTCGGCGCCGGCCTCGCGCCAGGCACGGCCGATCCCGGCCCCGGCGCGCCAGGCGTCGAAACCCGCCATGGCGCCTGCCGCCACGAGAACCCTCATGAGCCCGCCTCGTGCGTTCCGGATGCGAGGGCCCGCAGCCGGAAGTCCCGTACGCGGGCCGCCGATGGGACCTCAGGCCTGGCCGGGCCCGGTCTGCTGATGGTTGCCCTGCTCCAGCTGCTGGGCGGGGGCGGTGGTGGGACCGGCGTCGATGCCGAGCTGGGTCTTCATGGCGGCGAGCTCGTTCTCGACCGAGGCGGAGGAGGCCATGGCATCGAGTTCGCGGGTGATGTCGTCCTTGAAGGCACCGGTGGGATCGTCGAGGGCGCCCGATGCGAGCAGCTCGTCGACGGCACCGGCACGAGCCTGGAGCTGGGCGGTCTTGTCCTCGGCGCGGGCTATGGCCTGGCCGACGTCGCCGAGCTGGTCGCTCAGGCCGGTGAAGGCTTCGTTGACGCGGGTCTGGGCCTCGGCGGCCGAGTACTGCGCCTTGATGGTCTCCTTCTTGGTGCGGAAGGCGTCCACGCGGGCCTGCAGCTGGGTGCTGGCGCGGATGAGCTTCTCCTCCTCCTCGGCCAGTGCCGCGTGCTGGGTCTGGAGGTCGTCGAGCTGGGCCTGCAACCCGGACTTGCGGGTGAGGGCCTCCCGGGCAAGGTCCTCGCGGCCCTGGGACAGCGCGCGCTGGGCCGCGACGGTGAGCTTGTCCATCTCCTGGCCGAGCTGGTTGCCCTGGATCTCGACGCGTTTGCGGCTGGTGGCCACGTCGGCGACGCCGCGACGCACCTTCTGCAGCAGCTCCAGCTGGCGCTGATAGGAGTAGTCGAGGGTCTCGCGAGGGTCCTCGTGCTTGTCGAGGGCCTTGTTGGCCTTCGACCTGAAGATCAGGGAGAGCCGTTCGAAGATTCCTGCCATCGGTGCGTCGATCCTTCCGGTGCATTGTCCTGCGCGCGGGCGCGCGGTGGGCCGATCGCCTCAAGCCTAATTGCCTGAACAGTTCGGATGGGCATCATCTTGCCACCAGAGTGGGCCGAGACCCAGGCAGGGGACGAGTTCCCACGGCTGCGGCCCCGGCTGGCCGGGACTCCCCCGAGGGGTCCTCTTGAGAGGGGCCCCGTCGGCCAGCCTAGAATCGGTCCCCAGACAACCACGACGAAAGGGCACCCGTGGCATTGCTGCGCTCCAAGAGGACGGTCAGGACGGCCGGCGAAGAGGACGAGGCCGTGGACGCCGCCGGGACCGGGACGCCCGGGCGGAGTCGGGTCCCGCGCAAGAAGAACGCACCCACCCCCAGCCGCAGGCAGGCCGAGGCCGCACGCATGCAGCGCCTGCACCCGGTACTGACGAAGAAGGAGCAGAAGGCGCGCAATCGCGAGAGCGACTACCGCCGCCGAGAGGAGGCCTTCCGCACCGCCAACGCCAGGCCCGAGCGGGTGCTGCTGCGCAACAACGTCGACTCGCACTGGTCCGCCTGCGAGTTCGCCTGGCCGGTCGTGCTGATCCTCATCGCCGCCATGCTGGCCACCCAGTGGCTGCCGTGGCTCTCGCTGGTCTCCAGCGCCGGCATCTGGGTCTACTTCCTCGTATGCGCCCTGAACGTCTTCATCCGCTGGCGTTCCTACAAGAAGGAGGCCTACAACCGCATCCGCGGGTTCGATCCGAGGGGCAAGCGCCTGGTCTCCGACATGATCTCCCGGATGATCACCCTGCGCCGTTTCCGCAATCCGGGCTGCGCCGTCGAACGAGGGGAGAAGTACTGATGAGTTTCCGCTGGGAGGAGGAGCTCGAGCCCGAGGCCGAACTCAGCGTCGACGAGCGCCACGGTCTCGGCCTGGGGCGCGAGTTCGACACCCGCGAGGACGCCGAGTCCTGGCTGGGCGAGAGCTTCGAGGAGCTGGCCGATTACGGCGTGTCCTCCGTCAGCCTGTACGAGGACGACGACCTGGTTTACGGACCGATGAGTCTCGCCGGGGAGAAATGAGCCCGCCCGCCGGCCATGCCGCACTGCGCGGCGGAGAAACCGGGCAGGGGGTCGTCGGGTCCCGGGCCGGGCCCGACGGAACCGGATCCGCACCGACGGGACGACCTGTCGTCATGTTCGCTCAAGGCATGGCCGGCCGGGGTCGGCCAGAAGCCTCCCGGGGCCCGACAAGCGGCGCCCGTTGGGGTTAGGCTGGCCGCACAGACGCAGCCGGGGCGACTCCGGCGGGCGTTCTCACCAAGACCTCTGGCGAAGGAGTCCGGTAGAACCATGTCGACTGAAGTCACCCTCCCCACTCTGGGCGAAAGCGTTAACGAGGCCACGATCTCCCGCTGGCTCAAGGAGGTGGGCGAGCACGTCGACGCGGACGAGGCCCTGCTCGAGGTCAGCACCGACAAGGTCGACACCGAAGTCCCCTCCCCCGCCTCCGGCACCCTCCTGGAGATCCGCTTCGCAGAAGACGAGGTCGCCCAGGTCGGCACCGTCCTGGCCGTCATCGGCGAACCCTCCGAAGCCCCGACGACCCCGACAGCACCAGCCGCGACACCGGCCCCAGCAGCACCAGCGGCCCCGCCCGCCAGCGCACCCGCCCCGCGCGCCACCCTGCCCGACTTCGACGGCTACGTCACCCCGCTGGTGCGCAAACTCGCCGCCGGCAACGGCATCGACCTGGCCGACATCAAGGGCACCGGCGTCGGCGGACGTATCCGCAAGCAGGACGTCGAGGCCGTCATCGAGGCCAGGAGGAGGGCCGCCGCGACACCGACCCCCGCGGCCCCGGCGGCGGAGAAGAAGGCGGCCCCCTCGGCCGACGCCACCAAGCGCGGTACCACCGAGAAGATGACCAAGCTGCGCAAGATCGTCGCCGCCCGCATGCGCGATTCGCTGCAGGTCTCGGCCCAGCTCACCGCCGCCGTCGAGGTCGACCTGTCGGCCGTCGCCCGGGTGCGAGCCGCGGCCAAGGACGAGTTCCGCAGGCGCGAGGGCATCGGCCTGACCTATCTCGCCTTCATCACGAAGGCCGCCACCGAGGCCCTGCGCGACTTCCCGGAGGTGAACGCCAGTATCGACCAGGAGGCCGGTACGATCACCTATCACGACAGCGAGGACGTCGGCATCGCCGTCGACACCCCCAGAGGCCTCATGGTCCCGGTCATCAAGGGTGCCGGCGACCTGAACGTGGGCGGCATCGCCAAGAGGATCGGCGACCTGGCGGCGCGCGCCCGCAACAACAAGATCGGCCCCGACGAGCTGAGCGGCGCCACCTTCACGATCACGAACTACGGCTCCACCGGCACCTTGTTCGACACCCCGATCATCAACCAGCCGAATGTGGCCATCCTGGGCACTGGCGCCATGGTGAAGCGCCCCATCGTCGTCGTCGATGCGTACGGCAATGACGCCATCGCCATCCGTCCGATGATGTACCTGTCGATGACCTACGACCACCGGCTCGTTGACGGGGCCGATGCCAGCCGCTTCCTGTCGGCCCTCAAGGCCCGTCTCGAGGAGGGCGGCTTCGGCGGCGAGTTCGGCCAGACCCAGTAGGGCCCGTCGGGAACGGTTCGCGCGGACGGACGGGACCCGCCGCCGCGTCCGGGCTGATGAGCCCGGGGCCGTCGTGCGCTGGAGCAGCCGGACTAGAATGACTCAGTACGACCGGTTGGGCCGCAGCGCAGGCGGTGCGGCGTGCGGCACCACCGGGCAACGGTGAGGAGGCGGACATGGCGAGCGAGCGGGCCAGGGAACTGGCCAGGAGGCAGAAGGCCGAGGCCAAGGCCCTCAAGGCGGCCAAGAAGAACTCCGACAACCCGGCCGACTGGGGCACCGTCCGCCAGCTGCGCGAAACCTACAAGCTGGCGGCCGGTCACCGGTCGTCCACCCCGTGGATCCTGCTGGCCTGCGTGCTCGGCTGCACCGCCCTGGGCGTCGTCCTGGGCCTGTGGCTCGGCTGGCCGGTGATGTGGATCCTCATCGGCTTCTTCGGCGGCCTCACGCTGGGCCTGTACGTGCTGCAGCGCATCGTCAGGAGAGCCGCCTTCGCCCGGGCCGTCGGGCAGCCCGGCGGCGGCGAGATGGCGCTGAGCATGCTCGACAAGAAGAAGTGGCACTACGCCGCCGCCGTGACGGTCGACAGCCAGATGAACTGCGTGCACCGCGCCGTGGGCCCCGGCGGCCTCATCCTCATCGGCGACGGGAGGGGCGCGCACAACCTGCTGGGCTCCGAGGCCAAGCGCTACAAGCAGGTGCTCTACGGCGTCGACGTCCAGACCATCATGATCGGCGACAAGACCGGCCAGGTGAGGCTCGAGGATCTCACCGGCTACATCAAGAAGCTCCCCAGGACCCTCAACCAGGAGCAGGTCGAGGAGATCGCATACCGCCTGAAGGGGCTGGACCGCGTGCACTCGCGAGTGCCACTGCCCAAGGGCCCGATCCCGACCAGCGGCAACATGAAGATCTCGCGCCGCGCGATGCGCGGGTGAGCCCCATCGCGGCTCGTCGGCCCGCCGCCTAAGGCGGTGCCTCTGATGGGCGCGCACCTGCTGGGGGCCGAGGGCCTCCACCTGGAGTACCCCACCGGGGTCGCCTTCGACTCGGTGACCCTCGTCGGCGGCCGGGACCGGGCGCAGAGGGCGCAGCCGGGCCGGGGCCGCAGGCGCCACCGACGGCCCCACGGGCGCCCGGCTGCGCGCCATGCAGAAGGAATCACGGGCCATGGAGCGGCGCATGGACAGGCTGGCGCGGACCGGCCAGGCGCTGCAGGAGCAGATGGCGGCCGCCGACCAGTCCGACCACGAGGCGCTGACCGCGATGACGGCGAAGTTGCGGGGCGGTCCACGACGAGACGGCCGAGCTGATGGGCTGAGCCCTGGCGGACGCGGCCGCGAGAACCGGGGCGGACCGATCCCCCGCGGCCCCCTCACCAGGACCTGATCTTCTTCTGCGCACCTTTACACCGGGGCCGATCCGGCCAGTATGCTGTAGCCGCGTTGCCGCGAGGTGTCCGTGGCCGGGCGACGGTGTCACGGTCGCGACTCGCGCCCCCTTTCGCCGCAGCGCACGGCCGCTCGCACGACGGCCCGCCACACACAAGGACACTGTTGTCATGACCTTGCACCTGCGTCATGCCGGCACCTCGCTGGTCCTGGACCTGCCCCCGGATCGCTTCCCGGTGGTCCGCCACTGGGGCACCGACCTGGGCCCGCTCGACGGCGCCGCACTCGCCGACGTCGCCACCGCCCAGGCCGCCTCCACCGGCGACAACAGCACGTGGGTGACGCCCGACCTGCCCATCCTGCCCCTGCCGCACCTGGGCTGGTCCGGACGCCCCTCCCTGCTCCTGCACCGCCAGGACGGCTCGGCCTTCTCCGCCCACGTGGCCCAGGTCGCCCACCTGGTCACCTGCGAGGACGGGGCCCACGTCGTGCGCTCCACCGGTTCCGACCGCGCCCACGCCATCGGCGTCGCCACGCGGATCCGCCTCGAGCCCAGCGGGCTCGTCCGCGTGAACGTCACCGTCACCGACGAACGGGACCCGGCCGGTACCGGGGGTCGTGCGGGCCCGGCCCTCGTCGTCGACGAGGTCACCCCGGTCCTGCCCGTCCCCGCGGACGCGACCGAACTGCTCGACATGAGCGGGCACCACGGCCGGGAGCGCAGCATCGTGCGCACGCCCTTCACGGCCGGCACCCGGCTGCGCGAGTCCTGGGAGGGCCGCCCGGGTCACGACGCGGCCACCTGGCTGGCCGCCGGCCGGCAGGGCTTCGGCTGGCGGACGGGAACCGTCCACGGGGTGCACCCGGCCTGGTCCGGCAGCACCCGCTCGGTCGCCCTCAACACCTTCCAGGGCCAGCGGCTCCTCGGCGCCGGCGAGCTCCTCCAGCCCGGCGAGGTCGTCCTGGGGCCGGGCGGGTCGTACACCTGCCCCTGGGCCGTCTTCTCCTGGGGCGAGGGCCTGGACGCCCTGTCCGCCCGCGCGCACGCCTGGCTGCGCTCCCTGCCGGCGCACCCGCAGCGCCCCCGCCCGGTCCTGCTGAACATCTGGGAGGCCGTCTACTTCGGCCACGACCTGGAGACCCTCACGGCCCTGGCCGACGAGGCCGCCGCCATCGGGGTCGAGCGCTACGTCGTCGACGACGGCTGGTTCGGCTCCCGTCGCGACGACCGCTCCGGCCTGGGCGACTGGCAGGTCTCCCCCGAGGCCTGGCCGCGGGGCCTGGAGCCCCTGGCCGAGCACGTGCGCGGCCTCGGCATGGAGTTCGGCCTGTGGTTCGAACCCGAGATGGTCAGCCCCGACTCCGATCTCGCCCGCGCCCGCCCGGACTGGATCCTCTCCGACGGAGCGGGCGGCGCTCCCGAGCACCGCAACCAGAGGGTCCTCGACCTCACCGTCCCCGACGCCTGGGAGTACCTCTACGAGACGATGAGCGGGCTCGTCGAACGCCTCGGCATCGCCTGCATCAAGTGGGACCACAACTCGCCCCTGCTCGCCGCCGGCCACCAGGCGACCGGGCCCGGCGCCCGCGCCGGCGCCCCCGCCGTCCACGAGCAGACCCTCGCCTACTACCGCCTCCTGGACGCCCTCCACGAGCGCTTCCCGGAACTGGAGATCGAATCCTGCGCGGGCGGGGGCGGGCGCATCGACCTGGGCGTCATGGAGCGGGTCCAGCGGGTGTGGACCAGCGACTGCAACGACGCGCACGACCGCCACGACATCAACCGCGGCACGATGCTGCTGCTGCCCCCCGAGCTCGTCGGCACCCACGTGGGCAGCCACCGCGACCACACGACCCTGCGCGAGCTGGACGCCTCCTTCCGCGCCGGCACCGCCCTGTGGGGCCACATGGGTCTGGAGCTGGACCTGTTGTCCGCCACGGAGGAGGACAAGCGCGTCCTGGCCTCCCACATCGCCCTGCACAAGCGGCTGCGCCCCCTGCTGCACTCCGGAACGGTCGTCCACGCCGACCTCGACGACGAGGACCGCCTGCGCGTCCAGGGCGCCGTCTCCCCCGACGGCTCCGAGGCCCTCTACGAGATCGCGGTCCTCGGCCAGCCGCTCGCCTGGCCTACCGCCCCCCGCCCCCTGCCGGGGCTCGACCCGGCGCGCACCTACCGGGTGGGGCTCGCGGCCCCCGCCTACGACGGCCTGCGCTACGAGGCGGCCTGGACCCGCCCCGGGGGCGTCGTCCTGCCCGGCTCCTACCTGTCGGCCACGGGCCTGGCCCTGCCCTGCATCCATCCGGACCATCTGCTGCTGGTGCACGCCGCGGCCGTCGACTGACGCGCACCGGTCCATCCCCTGCACTCCCCCAATGGCGAACGGAGAATTCTCATGAGCGCACTCACCGGGGCGGTGCCCGTACCCGGCAGGAGGGCGAAGGACGACCGCGTACTCGGAATCGCCTTCATCGTCCCCGCCGGTATCGGGCTCATCGCCTTCTACCTGTGGCCGCTCATCCGCGGCGTCTGGCTGTCCTTCACCGAGTACAACCTGCTCACCCCCGAGCAGTTCACCGGTGTCGCGAACTACCGGCGCATGCTCGGGGACTCCGTCTTCTGGAACGCGGTCAGGGTCACCCTGGAGTACGTCGTCATCAATATCGGCGTCCAGACGATCCTCGCCCTGCTCATCGCGGTGCTCATGCAGCGCCTCACCCGGTCGACCCTCGTCCGCTCGGTCGTGCTGACGCCCTATCTCGTCTCGAACGTCGTCGTCGCCATGCTCTGGCTGTGGATCCTCGACAACACCCTCGGCGTCTCCAACCAGATCATCGAGGCCATCACCGGCGAGAGGGTCAATTTCTTCTCCTCCGCGCTCGCGATCCCGACCATCGCCCTCATCAACGCGTGGCGCCACATGGGCTACACCGCCCTGCTCATCTTCGCCGGGCTGCAGTCCATCCCGAACACGGTCTACGAGGCCGGCAGGGTGGACGGCGCCGGCGAGTGGACGATGTTCTGGCGGATCACGGTGCCGCTGCTGCGCCCGATCCTCGCCCTCGTCCTCATCATGACGATGATCGGCTCGTTCCAGGTCTTCGACACGGTCTCCGTGACCACCCGGGGCGGGCCGGTCAACGCCACCCGCGTCCTGCAGTACTACATCTACGACATGGCCTTCGGCCGCTTCCAGTTCGGCTACGCCTCGGCGATGGCCGTCGGGCTGCTCATCGTGCTGGCCGCCATCACCGTGCTGCAGTACAGGCTGACGCGCGCCGGCGAGACGGATCTGGGCTGAGGAGGGCACGGCATGAGCACCGCTTCCGCTTCCACCGCCATCGAGCCCACTGCGGCCGTGGGGGGCAGGAGGAGGCCCTCTGTCGGGCGCATCCTCGCCTGGGCGGTGATGATCCTCATCATGATCGTCACGGTCCTGCCCTTCTACTGGGTGCTGCGCACCGCCCTGTCCTCGAACACGGGCCTGGCCGGGGACCCGACGTCGATCCTGCCGGTCGACGTCAACCTGCGCGGCTTCGAGCGCGTCTTCGGCATGCAGCCGACCGAGGAGGCGGTCGCCGATGGCGGCTCCGGCGCTTCGATGAACTTCTGGGTGTACCTGCGCAACTCCATCATCGTCGCGACGCTCGTGACGGCGGGGCAGGTCTTCTTCTCCTCGATGGCCGCCTACTCCTTCGCCCGGCTGCGCTGGAGGGGCCGCGACTTCGTCTTCGGCGTCTTCCTCGCGGCCCTCATGGTCCCGTCGATCTTCACGCTGCTGCCGAACTTCGTGCTGATCAGGCAGCTCCACCTGATCGACAGCCTCCTGGGCATGGCCCTGCCGACCATGTTCATGACGCCCTTCGCCGTGTTCTTCCTGCGGCAGTTCTTCATGAACATCCCGCGCGAACTGGAGGAGGCCGCCTTCCTGGACGGCGCCTCGAAGGCCCGCGTGTTCTTCCAGCTCATCCTGCCGATGGCCAGGGCCCCGATCACGACGCTGGCGATCCTCACCTACATCACGGCCTGGAACGACTACTTCTGGCCCCTGCTGGTCTCCTACACGGACTCCTCGCGGGTGCTCACCGTGGCCGTGGCCGTCTTCAAGTCCCAGGCGCCCTCCAGCGGCACCGACTGGTCCGGCCTCATGGCGGCCACCCTGGTGGCCGCCCTGCCGATGCTCCTGCTCTTCACGGCCACCGCCAAGCGCATCGTCAACTCCATCGGGTTCACCGGAATCAAGTGAGGCACCCACGATGAACATGCACCTCCCGTACGGGCCGCCCCGGGCCCGGATCACACGCCGCACCGCGCTCACCACACTGGCGGCGGGCGCCGCGGCCCTGCCCCTGAGCTCCTGCTCCTCCGGCGGCGGGGACTCGGCGGGCGCCGTCGAGTACTGGATGTGGGACGCGAACCAGCAGCCCGCCTACCAGGCCTGCGCCGAGCGCTTCGAGGAGAAGACCGGCATCACGGTGAACGTCACCCAAACGGGCTGGGACGACTACTGGACCAAGCTCACGGCCGCCTTCATCGCCGGCACCGGCCCGGACGCCTTCATCGACCACATCTCGAAGTTCGCCCAGTTCGTCGACCTGGACGTGCTGGTCCCCCTGGACGAGCAGGAGGCCTGGTCGGACGTCGACGAGTCGGCCTTCCAGGAGGGCCTCATCGACCTGTGGAGGGGCGAGGACGGCCACCAGTACGGCTGCCCGAAGGACTGGGACACCGAGGCGGTCTTCTACAACAAGGACATGCTCGCCGACGCCGG
>NZ_CAUTOU010000036.1:0-21241 GCF_963539965.1 uncultured Propionibacterium sp. | reverse complement strand
CGGGGCGGTGCGGACCCATGGCGGCCCGGCGCGCCGGCGCCGCACGCACGGGCGTGCGCGGCGGCCCCGTCAGGACGGCGGCCCGCACCCGGGCCCGGACAAGGAGACGCGTATGAACGGCACGACCGGCATCCAGGACGGCTACGGTCTGTACATCAACGGTCAGTGGCGTCCCGCCTCCGGCGGCGCCACCCTCGAGTCCTGCAACCCCGCCACCGCCGAGCGCCTGGCCACCATCGCGGACGCCACGAAGGCGGACGTCGACGAGGCCGCTGCCGCCGCCCGCGCGGCCTTCGAGACCTGGTCGCGCACGCCGGTCGCCGATCGCTCCGAGGCACTCCTGGACATCGCCGACCTCGTCGAGGCGAACCTCGACCACCTGGCCGCCGTCGAGTCGAGCGACAACGGCAAGCCGATCCGCGAGACGAGCGGCGCCGATGTGCCGCTGAGCGTCGACCACTTCCGCTACTTCGCCGGCTGCATGCGCGCCGACGAGGGCTCGGCCACCATGACCGATGCGAGCACCCTGAGCATCATTCTGCGCGAGCCGCTGGGCGTCATCGGCCAGATCGTCCCGTGGAACTTCCCCCTCCTCATGGCCGCCTGGAAGCTCGCCCCGGCGCTGGTCGCGGGCAATACGGTCGTCTTCAAGCCCTCGAGCGCCACCTCCCTGTCGGTGCTCGAACTGGCCCGGCTCATCGACGGGGCCGGCATCCTGCCGCCCGGCGTGCTCAACGTCATCACCGGTTCGGGCGGCCACTCCGGCGAATACCTCAAGGCCGCCGACGTCGACAAGCTCGCGTTCACCGGCTCCACCGAGGTGGGACGCGGCATCGGACTGGCCGCCGCGGAGAAGATCATCCCCGCCACCCTCGAACTCGGCGGCAAGAGCGCCAGCATCTTCTTCGACGACGCCGACCCGGACGTGGCCGTCAACGGCGTCCAGATGGGCATCCTGTTCAACCAGGGCCAGGTCTGCTCGGCCGGCTCGCGCATCTTCGTCCAGGCCAGCGCCCTGGATCGCTTCATGGAGGCCTTCAGCGCGGCCTTCACCGCCGTCCGAGTGGGCGACCCGCTCGATCCGCGGACCCAGATGGGCGCCCAGGTCGACGAGAGGCAGCTGACCAGGATCCTCGACTACGTGGAGATCGGCAAGGCCGAGGGCGCCGAGGTCGCCGTCGGCGGGTCGCGCTACACGCAGGGCCCGCTGGCCAAGGGCGCGTTCATGCAGCCCACGCTCATCCTCGGCCGCAACGACATGCGCATCGCCCGTGAGGAGATCTTCGGTCCGGTCGGGGTCGTCATCCCCTTCGAGGACGAGGACGACGTCGTCGCCATGGCCAACGATTCCGACTACGGCCTGGGCGGTGGCGTGTTCACCGCGAGCCTCGACCGCGCCCTGCGCGTGGCCACCCGGGTGCGCACCGGCCGCATCTGGGTCAACCAGTACAACGTCTTCCCGGCCGGCGCGCCGTTCGGCGGCTACAAGGACAGCGGCATCGGCCGCGAGACCCACAAGATGGTCCTCGACGCCTACCAGCAGACGAAGAACATCCTCATCAACATCGGCTCGGGCCCCGTCGGACTGCCGTACGGCGCCTGATCCCCGGGCCCGCCGCGCCCGCGGGGCCCAGCTGCCGCTCAGCGCTCGGTGAGCAGCCTGCGCATCTGGGAGAGCTTGACCTGCGTGGAGACCAGTTTGTCGTGCGCGCTCGTGCTCGCCGAGGCCGTCGCCGAGGCGTACAGGCGGATGGCGCCGCCCCCCCCGATCTGACAGGCGCGCAGCGCGGCGAACCACTCGCCGTCGCCCTGCGCGTCGATCCAGCCGACCGGGGCGCCGAAGCGGCCGCGGTCCGTCGTGCTCATCTCGCCGATGACCCCGCGGGCCGCCTCGACGGGCGAGCCGGTGACCGAGGCCAGCGGGTGCAGCGCCGAGGCCAGCGCCAGGCACGAGTGGCCCGGGGAGGCCACGCCGCAGATGTCGGTGGCCAGGTTGAGCCCGTCGGGGAGCGAGAGGGCGAAGGGCTGCTCGGGCACGTGCACACCCGTCATGAAGGGCCGCAGCGAGTCCGCGGCCTCGCTGACGGCGCGATGATGCTGGGCCAGACGGTCGGCGCTGGACAGCAGCTGGGCGGTCTGGGTGGCCTCGTCCACGCCGCCGAGGTTCTGCATCGAGCCGGCGAGGATGCGCGAGACGGTCAGGCCGCCGCTGCGCCGCACCATGACCTCGGGGGTCGCGCCGACCAGGCCGTCCACCAGATAGGTCCACGAGCCCCCGTAGTTCATCCACCACTGGCGCAGCACCCAGCGCGGATCGAGCCGGCCCCGGGCCACGGCGTCGAGCTGGCGCAGCATGACCAGCCTGTCGATGCGTCCGGCCGCGATGAGCCCCTTGACCCGGCCGAAGCGGTCCAGCCACTCCTGGTTGGCCTCCTCGCCGGTCTCGAACAGGACCTCGGCGGGGGCCGCCGGCGCGCTGCGGCGCTCGGGCAGGACGGGATCGACGTGGTCGTAGCCGAGCCGGGTGACCCAGCAGCGGCTCTCGCGGCGCCCGATGACGACCTCGGGGACGACGAAGCAGGAGCGCTGACCGGTGCGCATCGGGTCGTAGGTGAAGGAACCGTAGGCGATGGGGCCGGTGCCGAAGGCCTCGGGCATCTCGGTCTCGTTCTCGATCTGGGCCGAGAACTCGCCCCACCACTCGTCGGCGCCGGCCGCGTCGGCGCCGTCCAGACGGGCCATCTGGCCGAGCGCGATGAAACCGTCCTGCCCCTTCAGGAAGGCCGCTCCGGAATCGTCCAGGAAGTCGGTCAGCGGGCCGGGGTCCTCGATGGCGGCCGTACTGGCCCGCATCCGCGTGGAGCCGGGATTGATGATCACCCGTGCAGAGTAGCCGAAACGAATTCGGATCAGTCCCGGTCCGTTTTTGACCTCATCGTCGACAGTGGGCGATACTGGCGCGTAACCTGAAGGAGGAATGCGGGGTCTCCAAGAGATCGCCAGCAGGGCCGTGAACGATCCCCGTCCCCGATGTATCGGATCCATGCGGATTGGGTGAGGCGATGACGCACAGTGGGGTGCCGGGAGTGAGCAATGCTCTGGCTTCTGAACTGCTCGCGGCGGCAGCGCCAGTGGACCAGCGGGAGGCCGACGTCATCGTCGTCGGCGCCGGCCCCGGCGGCGCCGCGACGGCCGCCTTCTGCGCCCAGCGCGGTCTGGACGTCCTCCTCCTCGAGAAGGCCGCCTTCCCCCGCGACAAGATCTGCGGCGACGGCCTGACCCCCCGCGCCGTGCGCATGCTCACGCGCCTGGGCATCGACACCAGCGAGTCGGCCGGCTTCCTGCACACCAGGGGCCTGCGCGTCTACGGCGGGCGCACCGAGCCCTTCGAGCTGCCCTGGCCCGAACTCGCGGACTTCCCGGACTACGGCACCACCTGCCCGCGCATGCGCTTCGACGACATGCTCGCCGGCCGCGCCGTGCAGCTGGGCGTGCACCTGATCACCGGCGCCAACGTCAGCGAGCCCGTCCTCGTGGGCGACCGCATCACCGGGGTGCGCACCGACGACGGGCGCACCTTCCGGGCGCCGGTCGTCGTCGCGGCGGACGGCAACTCCACCCGCCTGGCCGTGGCCATGGGCCGTCAGCGCGACGAGCGGCGCCCGATGGGGGTGGCCGTGCGCGCCTACTTCGAGAGCCCGCGCCACGACGACCCGTGGATGGAGAGCTGGCTCGAGCTGTGGGACGGCGAGCGCGGGCGGTCCACCCAGCTGCCGGGCTACGCCTGGGTCTTCCCGATGGGCGACGGCCGCTGCAATGTCGGCCTGGGAATGCTCAGCTCGTCCCCGGCCTTCGGACGCACCGACTACCGCGAGCTGATGCGCACCTGGCTGGCCGCGACCCCGCCGCAGTGGTGCTTCGACGAGGGGCACATGGTCGACCGGATCCGCGGCGCGGCCCTGCCGATGGCGCTCAACCGCAAACCGGTCTACGCCAACGGCCTGCTGCTCGTCGGCGATGCCGGCGGCATGGTCAACCCGTTCAACGGCGAGGGCATCGACTACTCGCTCGAGGCCGCCGAGATGGCCGCCGGCGCGATCGCCGAGGCCCGCTCCCGCGGCGTCGGCAGCGCCGCCGCCGAGCGCGCGCTGGCGGGCTACGGGACCCGCATCAGGGAGGGCCTCGGCGGTTACTACCGCCTGGGCATCCTCTTCTCCCGCCTCATCGGCAACCCCAGGATCATGCACCTGTGCACCACCTACGGCCTCCCGCGGCCGATGCTGATGCGCTTCGTCAACAAGCTGCTCGCCAACCTCACCGATGAGCACGACGGCGACGCATTCGACCACATCATCAACGCGCTGACCCGGATCGCCCCCTCCGCGTAGGGCAGCGGGACAGCTCGGAAGGCAGGAAGGAACGGACATGAGCGCATATATCCCGATTCTCGGGCTGGTCGCGCTGGCCGCCGTCTTCGTGTGGGTGGCG
The DNA here is from genome assembly GCF_963539965.1 of uncultured Propionibacterium sp. Lineage (NCBI taxonomy): Bacteria > Bacillati > Actinomycetota > Actinomycetes > Propionibacteriales > Propionibacteriaceae > Propionibacterium > uncultured Propionibacterium sp. Next base: position 16,753 of record NZ_CAUTOU010000036.1, on the reverse strand, counting down.
GCGATCTGGCTGTCCCCGCTCATCGGCCCGCATCGTTACAACCGCACCAAGTACGACTCCTTCGAGTGCGGCATCCAGCCCACCCCGCAGACCGTCGCCGGCGGAGGGCGCTTCGCGGTCAAGTACTACGTCACCGCGATGCTCTTCATCGTCTTCGACATCGAGATCGTCTTCCTCTACCCGTGGGCGGTCGCCTTCGACCGTCTCGGGGCGTTCGGCGTCATCGAGATGCTCCTGTTCATCGTCGTCGTCTTCGCGGCCTACGCCTACGTGCTGCGCCGCGGTGGGCTCGACTGGGACTGAAAGGCCGGGTGATCACGCATGGGTATTGAGGAGAGGGTTCCGTCCGGCATCCTCCTGACCACTCTCGAGGCCATCGCCGGCTGGACGCGCAAGACCTCGTTCTGGCCCCTGACGATGGGCCTGGCCTGCTGCGCCATCGAGATGATCAGTTACGGCGGCCCGCGCGCCGACGCCGGGCGCTGGGGCCAGGAGGTCTTCCGCGCCAGCCCGCGCCAGGCCGATCTGATGGTCGTCTCGGGCCGCGTCAGCCAGAAGATGGCGCCGGTCGTGCGCCAGCTGTGGGACCAGATGCCCAACCCGAAGTGGTGCATCGCCATGGGCGCCTGCGCCTCCAGCGGCGGCCTGTTCAACAACTACGCGGTCGTCCAGGGCGTCGACCACATCGTCCCCGTCGACATGTACATCCCCGGCTGCCCGCCGAGGCCCGACATGCTCATCGACGCGGTCTTCAAGCTGCGCGCCCAAGAGGTCATGCACCACAGGATCGGCGCGAACCGCGTCGCCGAGACCGCCGAGAGGGAGCGGGCCGCGCTCGAGGCGCCGGCCACCATCGAGCAGAGGGGGCTCATGCGATGAGCGAGAACGGCGCCACCCCGGCACGCCCCGGGCACGGCCAGGAACCCGTCGAGTTCCCGCACCTGGCGCAGCTGTTCGCGACCGGCGCCGACCCGGCCGTCGACGACCAGGTCGTCGCCCGCCGCAGGGGCATGTGGGGCCCGGGCTCCGGCCCCGGCGACACCTCCGGCTTCAACGGCCTGGAGCGCACCACCGCCCTGTCCGGCATCACGAGCCCGCCCTTCGGCGGCTGGTTCGACCAGGTCGCCGACCGCATGGCCGAACTCGTCGCGGGCTTCGCCACCCATGTCATGGTGCACCGCGGGGAGATCACCTTCTTCGTCGTCCCCGCCAGGCTCGTCGAGCTGTGCCGGGCGCTGCGCGACGACGAGGGCCTGCGCTTCGAGGTCTGCCCGTCGGTCTCGGGCGCGCACTACCCCGAGCAGACCGGGCGCGAGCTGCACGTGGTCTACCACCTGCTCTCGTACACCTACAACCGCCGCATCCGCCTGGAGGTCGAGCTGCCCGACTCCGACCCGCACGTGCCCTCGGTCGTACCGGTCTATCCGCACGCCAACTACCACGAGCGCGAGACCTGGGACATGTTCGGCGTCGTCTTCGACGGGCATCCGGGCCTGACCCGCATCCTCATGCCCGACGACTGGGTGGGCCATCCCCAGCGCAAGGACTACCCGCTGGGAGGGATCCCGGTCGAGTTCAGGGGAGCCGTCGTGGCGCCCCCCAGCGAGCGCAGGAGCTACAACCGATGAGCGAGAACGAGCACACGCACGCCGGCGCGGATGACCTCTTCGCCGGGCCCGGCGACGAGCGCGTCGACGCGGCCTACCTGGTCAATGGCGCCGACTGGGACCAGATCGTGGCCGCCCAGCGCGAGAGCGACGACGAGACGATCGTCGTCAACGTCGGACCCCAGCACCCCAGCACGCACGGCGTCATGCGCCTGGTCATGGAGCTGGACGGCGAGACGGTCGTGTCCGTGCGCCCGAGCATCGGCTTCCTGCACACGGGCATCGAGAAGAACATCGAGTACCGCTCCTGGACGCAGGGCTCCGCCTTCGCCACCAGGTGCAACTACGTGGCGGGCATCTTCAACGAGGCCGCCTACTCCCTGGCCGTCGAGAGGCTGCTCGGCGTCACCGACGCCATGCCGCCCCGTGCGAGTCAGCTGCGCGTCCTCATGATGGAGGTCAACCGCATCGCCTCCCACCTGACCGGCGTCGGCGCCGGCGGCCTCGAACTGGGCGCCACCAGCGTCCAGGAGGTCTGCCTGCGCGAGCGCGAGCGCGTCCTCGACTTCACCGAGGCGGTCACCGGCCTGCGCATGAACAACGCGTACATCCGCCCCGGGGGCGTGGAGAACGACCTGCCCGACGACGGCCTGGACCTGCTCGACGAGCTGCTGCGCCAGCTGAGGAGGAATCTGCCCGAGATCGGTCAGTTCACGCTCCAGAACCCGATCTTCAAGAACCGTCTGCAGGGCGTGGCCCACCTGGACCTGAGCCAGTGCATGATGATGAACGTCTCCGGACCCGTGCTGCGCTCCACCGGCTACCCGTGGGACCTGCGCAAGACCCAGCCGTACTGCGGCTACGAGAACTACGAGTTCGACGTCTGCACCGCCACCGGCAAGGACGCCTACGGACGCTGGGTCATCCGCCTGAAGGAGATGGACGAGTCGGTCCGCATCCTCGAGCAGGTGCGCGAGGCGCTGGCCGCCTCCAAGGGCGAGCCCTGCCGCGTCGAGGACCCCGAACTGCGCTGGCCGTCCGAGCTGACCGTGGCGGCCGACGGCCAGGGCAACTCGAACGAGCACGTCAGGCACATCATGGGCGAGTCCATGGAGGCCCTCATCCACCATTTCAAGATCGTCTCCCAGGGCTTCCGGGTGCCGGCCGGCCAGGTCTACGTGCCGATCGAGGCACCGGCCGGCGAGCTGGGCTTCCACCTCGTCTCCGACGGGGGCACCCGCCCCTACCGCGCGCACCTGCGCGACCCCGGCTTCAACCATGTGCAGTCGGTTCCGATCCTGGCCGAGGGCGGCATGCTCTCGGACTCGATCATGGGCATCGCCTCCCTCGACCCGGTGATGGGCGGTGTCGACCGATGAGCCCGCTGCGGACCCGCAGGACACCCCACCCACCGAGAAGGAGCGATGCGGCATGAGCGATCACGAGTTCGTGTCCCACTTCGACGACGCCGTGCGCATCGATGCCGACGAGGCGCCCACGGGCATCGACGAGACGACGCTTGCCGAGATGCGCGAGCTGGCCGGGCGCTACCCCGATTCCCGCTCGGCCCTGATGCCGATGCTCCACCTGGTGCAGTCGGTCGACGGGCGCGTCTCCGACGCCGGGGTGAGGGCCTGCGCCGAGATCCTGGGCATCAGCACGGCCCAGGTCAACGGCGTGGCGACCTTCTACACGATGTTCAAGCGCCGCCCCGGCGGCAAGCAGCACATCGGCGTGTGCACCACCGCCCTGTGCGCGGTGCTCGGCGGCGACATCCTGCTCGATCACGTCGAGAGGAGGCTCGGCATCGGTGAGGGCGAGACCACGCCGGACGGCATGTTCAGCCTCGAGCGCCTCGAGTGCAACGCCGCCTGCGACTTCGCGCCGATCATGACGGTCAACTGGGAGTTCATGGACAACATGACCCCTGACAAGGCGGACAGGCTGCTCGACGAGCTCGCCGCCGGCGACGTGGTCCGCACCCCCCGCGGCGCGCCGAACCCCCGCGGGCGCGCGGCCGCGCCCGTGCTCGCCGGCTTCGACGACGGCCGGGCCGATGAGGGCCCGAGTGCCGGCGAGTCCAGCCTGCGCGGCGTGGAGTGCGCGCGCGAGCACGGCTGGTCGGCGCCCGCCGAGCCGGCGCTCGGGCCCTCGTCCGGGGAGCGGGAGGCGAGATGACCGACAAACTGACTCCCATCGTCTCGGCCCACTGGGGCGAGGAGGGCTCCTGGCGCCTGGAGAACTACGTGAGCCACGGCGGCTACGGTGCCGCCCGCAGGGCGCTCACCACGATGGACGCGCCCGAGGTCATCGCCCTGGTCAAGGACGCGGGGCTGCGCGGGCGCGGCGGTGCGGGCTTCCCGACGGGCATGAAGTGGTCCTTCATCCCGCAGGACAACCCGAACCCGAAGTACCTCGTGGTCAACTGCGACGAGTCCGAGCCCGGCACCTGCAAGGACGTGCCGATGCTCATGGCCACGCCGCACACGCTCATCGAGGGCATCGTCATCGCCTGCTACGCGGTCAACGCCCACCGCGCCTTCGTCTACGTGCGCGGCGAGGTGCTCCACGTCATCCGCCGCCTGCGCAAGGCCGTCGCCGACGCCTACGGGGCCGGCTATCTCGGCAGGGATCTGTTCGGCACCGGCTACGACCTGGACGTCGTCGTCCACGCCGGCGCGGGCGCCTACATCTGCGGCGAGGAGACGGCCCTGCTCGACTCGCTCGAGGGGCGTCGCGGCCAGCCCAGGCTGCGCCCGCCGTTCCCCGCGGTGGAGGGCCTGTACGCCTGCCCGACGGTGGTCAACAACGCCGAGTCGATCGCCTCGGTGCCGGCCATCGTCGCCCACGGCGCATCCTGGTACCGGCAGATGGGCACCGAGCGCTCCAGGGGCGCCACGATCTACTCGCTCAGCGGCCATGTGAGGCGTCCCGGCCAGTTCGAGGCCCCGCTCGGCACCACGATGCGCGAGCTGCTCGGGATGGCCGGCGGCATCCGCGAGGGCCACGAGCTGAAGTTCTTCACCCCCGGCGGCTCGTCCACCCCGATCTTCACGCCCGACCAGCTCGACGTGCCGCTCGACTACGAGTCGGTCTCCGCGGCCGGCTCGATCCTGGGCACCAAGGCCCTGCAGTGCTTCGACGACACCGTCTCGGTGGTGCGCACCACTTTGCGCTGGACCGAGTTCTACAAGCACGAGAGCTGCGGCAAGTGCACGCCGTGCCGCGAGGGCAGCTGGTGGCTCGTCCAGACGTTGCGCAACATCGAGGCGGGCCGGGGCGCCCCGGGCGACGTCGACAAGATGCTCGACGTGTGCGACAACGTCTCGATGAAGAGCTTCTGCACCCTCGCCGACGGCTTCGTGGCCTGCATCACCAGCGCCGTCGGGCACTTCCGCAGCGAGTTCGAGGCCGGTTGCAACGGCACGCCCGCCTGGGAGCTCTTCCCGTACGAGGCCAGTGCGCTGTTCGAGGCGCCCCGAGAGCTGGCCGCCGTCTCATCCACCGACGAAGGGGGTGCGGCATGAGCGCCGACGTCGCCGCCGGGACGGAGATGGTCGTCTTCACCATCGACGGCACCGAGGTCGAGGTGCCCAAGGGCACGCTCGTCGTCCGGGCCGCCGAGAAGATCGGCCTGGAGATCCCGCGCTTCTGCGATCATCCGCTGCTCGACCCGGTCGCGGCCTGCCGCGCCTGCCTGGTCCAGGTGCCCGATGCGGGCAACGGCCGCCCGATGAAACCGCAGCCGGCCTGCGCGCTCGCCGCGATGCCCGGCATGAAGGTCGAGACCGGCGAGTCCAGCGAGGAGGTGGCCAAGCACCAGCGGGGCATGATCGAGTTCCTGCTGATCAACCACCCGCTCGACTGCCCGATCTGCGACAAGGGCGGCGAGTGCCCGCTGCAGAACCAGACGATGAGCCACGGCCCGGGCGAGTCCCGCTACGAGGGCGCCAAGCGCACCTACGCCAAGCCCATCCACATCAGTGCCGAACTCCTGCTCGACCGCGACCGCTGCATCCTGTGCCAGCGCTGCACGCGGTTCAGCGCCCAGATCAGCGGTGACGACTTCATCAGCCTCGCCGAGCGCGGCGCGATGAGCCAGATCAGCGTCTACGAGGAGCACCCGTACAACTCGTACTTCGCCGGCAACATCGTCCAGATCTGCCCGGTCGGCGCCCTGACCAGCGCCGACTACCGCTTCCAGTCCCGCCCGTTCGACCTGGTCAGCACGACGACGACCTGCGAGAACTGCGCGGCCGGCTGCGAGCTGCGCGTCGACCACCGCCACTACTCGGTGCGCCGCCGCCTGGCCGGCGAGGACCCGGCGGTGAACGAGGAGTGGAACTGCGACAAGGGCCGCTTCGGCTACCGCTCCGGCCAGGACGGGCGCCGGCTGACGAGCCCGCTCGTGCGGCGCGGCGGCGAGCTCGTGGCGGCCAGCTGGCACGAGGCGATCGACGCGGCCGCCGAGGGCCTGAGGGCCGCCGGCCCGGCGGTCGGCGTGCTGCCCGGCGGGCGCCTGACGCTCGAGAACGCCTACGCCTACTCCCGTTTCGCCCGCGCCGTGCTCGGCACCGATGACATCGACTTCCGCTCGCGCCCGTCCAGCGACGAGGAGACGGCCTTCCTGGCGGCCCACGTCGCCGGGCGGGGCCTGGAGGAGTCGGTCACCTACGCCGACCTGGAGAGTGCCGGGCGCGTCGTCCTGGTGGGCCTCGAGCCCGAGGACGAGTCCCCGATGGTCTTCCTGCGCCTGCGCAAGGCGTGGCGCAAGCGGGGACTCCGGGTCGTCGCGCTGGCCCCGTTCACCAGCCGCGGCTCGCGCAAGATGGGGGCCCGCCTGTGGAGCACCGCCCCCGGGCAGGAGGCAGCCCGGCTCGCCGAGCTGGCCGCCGAGGGCGGTATCGACGGGGACACGATCATCCTGGTCGGCGAGCGCGCGGCGACCAGCCCGGGCGCGCTGAGTGCGGTCGTCGCCCAGGCGCAGGCCCATGGTGCCCGCTTCGCCTGGATCCCGCGCCGCAGCGGGGAGCTCGCCGCCATCGAGGCGGGAGCCCTGCCGGGCCTGCTGCCCGGCGGGCGGACGAGTGCCGATGCGGCCGCCCGCGTCGACATGGCCGCGGCCTGGGGGCTGCGCTCCCTGCCCGCCGAACCCGGCCGGGACGGCCCGCGCATCATCGCGGCAGCCGCCGGCGGCGAGTTGAAGGCCCTGGTCACCGGCGGCTTCCAGGCCGCCGACTGCGCCGATCCGGGGGCCGTCGAGGACGCCCTCGAGGCGGTCGAGTTCGTACTGAGCCTGGAGCAGCGCCCGAGCGACGTCACCGAGCGCGCCGACGTCGTCCTGCCGGTGGCCCTGCTCGAGGAGCAAGCCGGGACGCTCATCAACTGGGAGCACCGCATCCGCCCGGTGGCGCTCATCAACGCCGCGAACCAGGCGCCGATGACCGACGTGCGCGTGCTGGCCGCCCTGGCCGACGCCCTCGGCGCCGACCTCGGCATGCGCAGCCCGGCCCAGGCCGGCGCCGACTTCGCCGAGTTGCGGCCCTGGACCGGCCCCCGCGCCGAGTTCCGGGCCCGGCCCGCGGCGCCCGCCGCCGGGAACGGGGGGGAGGGCATGGTGCTGTCGGGCTGGCGGCTGCTCATGGACGACTCGGCCGCCCTCGACGGCGCCGACTTCGCCCGCGCCGCCACCGAGCCGCTGTTCATCGCCCTGGCACCGGCCGATGCCGCGGCCCTGGGCGTCAGCGCCGGCGCCCCGGTGAGCATCTGCGGGCCGGACGGCTCGGTGAGCCTGCCGGCCCGGATCGAGCCCGACATGGTCCCCGGCGTCGTCTGGGCCCCGCTCAACTCCGGGGGGCCGCTGAGCGTCCTGCTCGGGGCCCGGCCCGGGGCCCGCGTCCAGGCCGAGGCGGTGCGCATCGCCCCGCTCCCGCAGATCGCCGACGATGGAGGTGCGGCATGAACCCGCTCGAGAGCGCCATCTTCGGCCCCGACCCCTGGTGGCTGGTCGTCATCAAGGTCATCGGCGTCTTCGTCGTCCTGCTGCTGTGGACCATTTTCAACGTATGGTTCGAGCGCCGGGTCCTCGGCCGCATGCAGAACCGCAAGGGCCCGATCATGAACGGCCCGCTCGGCCTGCCGCAGGCCATGGGCGACGGTGTGAAGCTGCTCCTCAAGGAGGACTTCCGTCCGGCCCGCACCGACCGGGTCGTCTTCTCGCTGGCCCCGATGCTCATCGCGATAGCGGCCTTCAGCTCCTGGGCGGTCATCCCGCTGGGCGGCGAGGTGCGCATGTTCGGCCGTATCACCCGCCTGCAGGTCTCCGACCTGCCGGTCTCGGTGCTGCTCGTCCTGGCCATCGCCTCGGTCGGCGTCTACGGCGTCGTCCTGGCCGGCTGGGCCTCCAACGGAACCTACTCGTTCCTCGGCTCGATGCGCGCCACCGCGCAGCTGATCAGCTACGAGGTGTGCATGGGGCTGTCGCTGGTGGCGGTCTTCATGTACGCCGGTTCCATGAGCACCAGCCAGATCGTCGAGGCCCAGATGCGGCACCTGAACCTCTTCGGGCTGGAGACCTTCTTCCCCACGCACTACTGGCTGCCGCTGCTGCCGAGCTTCTGCATCTACATCGTGTCGATCTTCGGCGAGACGAACCGGCTGCCCTTCGACCTGGCCGAGTGCGAGTCCGAGATCGTCTCGGGCCACATCACCGACTACTCGGGCTTCCGCTACGCCATGTTCTTCCTGGCCGAGTACATCAACGTCGCCACCGTCTCGGGCGTGTGCACCACGCTCTTCCTCGGCGGTTACGGGGCGCCCTGGCCGTTCAGCATGATCGACGCCGTCAACCACGGCTGGTGGGGCCTGCTGTGGTTCTTCCTGAAGGCCCAGCTGGTCGTCTTCTTCTTCGTCTGGGTCCGCGCCGCGCTGCCGCGCTTCCGCTACGACCAGTTCATGGACCTGGGCTGGAAGTGGCTCATCCCGATCTCGCTGGCGTGGATCCTGGTCTTCTCGATCCTGCGCGGCGGCATGGTCAACGGCTGGTTCGCCTCCCCGCTGGTCGCCGTCCTCGTCGGCGTGGCCGTCATCGTCCTGCTGGCCTGGGCGCTGTGGCCCTCCGGGGAGGGGACCGGCGCCGAGGCGGATGCCGCCGGGGCGGAGTTCGACGCCTTCGCCGGCGGCTACCCGGTGCCGCCGATGCCGGGCCGCCAGACCCGGCAGTTCGCCGGCATCGTCGCCGAGTCCGAGCCGCCCGGGACCCCGGCTGGATCGGCCGGGCCCGGGTCCGATGGGCAACCGACGACGGAGGAGCACTGACATGGGGGCCTGGTCCGGTTTCGGAATCACCTTCCGAACGATGTTCCGCAAGTCCTTCACCCAGAAGTACCCGCAGAAGGGCGCCGAGCGCGTCGTCGCCCCGCGCTTCCACGGCCGTCACCAGCTGAACCGCTGGCCCGACGGGCTCGAGAAGTGCGTCGGCTGCGAGCTGTGCGCCTGGGCCTGCCCGGCAGACGCCATCTACGTCGAGGCCGGCGAGAACACCGACGAGCAGCGCTTCAGTCCCGGCGAGCGCTTCGGCAAGGTGTACCAGATCAACTATCTGCGCTGCATCCTGTGCGGCATGTGCATCGAGGCCTGCCCGACGCGCGCGCTGACGATGACCAACGACTTCAAGCTGGCCGATCGCAGCCGCGAGAGCCTCATCTACGACAAGCAGCGCCTGCTGGCGCCGCTGCTGCCCGGCATGGAGGCCCCGCCGCACGCCCGCCGCCTGGGCGAGGACGAGAAGGACTACTTCCGCGGCCTGCCGCCCACCGGCCAGCTCGACGAGCGCGGCACGGCCGACGCCGTCGGCGTGCGCGCTCCCGGCCGCCCCGTCGACCAGATCACCGTTCCGAACGAGACGGGAGCCGCATGATGATCCCCCTGCTCACGGCCCAGGTCGTCGCCTTCTGGGTATTCGCCGTTCTGGCGGTGGCGGCGGCGCTGGGGCTCGTCCTCGGCCGCAAGCCGGTGCACTGCGCGCTGTGCCTGGCGGCCGTCATGATCTGCCTGGCCTGCCTGTACGCCAGTCTCGACGCGCCCTTCCTGTTCGTCGCTCAGATCATCGTCTACACGGGCGCGGTCATGATGCTCTTCGTCTTCACGATGATGATCATCGGCGTCGACGCGGTCGATGCGATGGTCGAGACGATCAGGGGCCAGCGCGTCGCGGCGATCATCGCCGCGGCCGGCCTGCTGGTGCTGCTCGTCCTGGCCGCCGGCCACGGCATCATCACCGAGCCGAAGGGTCTGGACGCGGCGGTCGGCGGGGCCGGCAACGTCGACTCGCTGGCCTACCTGGTCTTCGGCCGCTACGTCTTCGCCTTCGAGGCCACTGCGGCCCTGCTCATCACCGCCGCCCTGGCCGCCATGGTGCTGGCCCACGGCGAGCGGCTCCACAAGAAGGAGCGCCAGAGGGCGCGCGCCGCCCGCCGCATCCGCGAGTACGCGGAGCAGGGCGTCGATCCGGCACCGCTGCCCAACCCCGGTGTCTACGCCCGGCACAACTCGGCCGACCACCCTGCCCTGCTCCCGGACGGCTCGATCGCTGAGGGCTCGGTCGTTCCGACGCTCGCCGCCCGCGGCGTCGTCGTCGTGGACAGGGGCCGGCTGGTCGCCCCGAACATCGCGGCCGACAGGTCCGTCCGCGCCGTCAGGGACGACCAGCACGGCCTGCTGCCCGGCGAGAACGGGCTGCGCGGCTCCGGCCCCGCCGCGGAACTCGCCGCCGGCGACGAGCCGGAGGCCGGAGCCCCCCGGGGCGCTGACGAGCCCGCGGCCGTCGGGACCGGCGAGGACGGGGAGGACGAGCGATGAACCCGAACGCCTATGTCGTCCTGGCGGTCATCCTGTTCTGCATCGGTCTGCTCGGCTTCATGGTCCGCCGCAATGCGCTGATCGCCTTCATGTCGGTGGAGCTCATGCTCAACGCCGCCAATCTGGCGATGGTGGCCTTCTCGAATGTCCACGGCGGCCTGGACGGCCAGGTCGCGGCCTTCTTCGTGATGGTCGTCGCGGCCGCCGAGGTGGTCGTCGGACTGGCCATCATCATCACCATCTTCCGTACCCGCCAGTCGGCCTCGGTCGACGACGAGAACCTGCTGAAGCACTGAGGGGGCTGCGGTGAATCTTCTCGAAACACTCACTCCGGTGGCCGCCACGGGTTCGCTCGGTCTTGCCTGGCTGCTCATCGCGATCCCGCTGGCCGTGTCGGGCATCCTGCTCGTCGTCGGGCGGGCCGGCGACTCTTGGGGCCATCTGCTCGGCGCCGCATCGCCGATCGCGACCTTCGTCGTCGCGCTGGTCGAGTTCGTCCGGATGCTCAGCGCCCCGGCCGCCGGGCGCGCCGTGAGGGCGCCGGTCTACACCTGGGTCGAGGCCGGCGGCCGCTCGGTCGAGATCTCACTGCTGGTCGACCCGCTGTCGATCCTGTTCGCGCTGCTCGTCACCGGCGTCGGATCGCTGATCTTCGTCTACTCGATCGGTTACATGTCCGAGGACCCGAAGCGCCGCCGCTTCTTCGCCTTCCTCAACTTCTTCCTGGGCGCCATGCTCGCGCTGGTGCTGGCCGACAACTACATCATGCTGTTCATCGGTTGGGAGGGCGTCGGCCTGGCGTCGTACCTGCTGATCGGCTTCTGGCAGGAGCGGAACACGGCCGCCCTGGCCGCCAAGAAGGCCTTCCTCACCAACAAGGTCGGCGACCTCGGCCTGCTGTGCGCCAGCTTCGCGATGTTCGCCCTGTTCGGCTCGGTCTCCTTCTCCGACGTCAACGCGTCCGCCGCGGGCATGTCCCACGGCTGGGCCACCGCGCTCGGCCTGCTCCTGCTGCTGGCCGCCTGCGGCAAATCGGCCCAGGTGCCCCTGCAGGTCTGGCTGCTCGACGCCATGGAGGGCCCCACCCCGGTCTCGGCCCTCATCCACGCGGCGACGATGGTCACCGCCGGCGTCTACCTGGTCGTCCGCTCGCAGGCGATCTTCGTGCTGAGCGACGAGGCCTCGCTGGCCGTCGCCGTCGTCGGCCTGTGCTCCATCTTCGCCGGCGCCTGGATCGGCTGCGCCAAGGACGACATCAAGAAGGTGCTGGCCGGCTCGACGATGAGCCAGATCGGCTACATGATGCTCGCGGCCGGCCTCGGCCCGGCGGGCGTGGCCTTCGCGATCTTCCACCTGCTCACGCACGGCATGTTCAAGGCGAACATGTTCCTCGGCGCGGGCGCGGTCATGCACGGCATGGCCGACGACACCGACATGCGCCACTTCGGCGCGCTGGCCGAGGGGATGCCCTGGGTCTTCGGCACTTTCGCGATGGGCTACCTGGCCATCATCGGCTGCCCCTTCTTTGCCGGCTACTACTCGAAGGACCACATCATCGGCGCCGCCTTCGACAAGGGCCCGCTGTTCGGCTGGCTCGTCATCGCCGGTGCGGGCGTCACCGCCTTCTACATGACGCGCCTGATGATGATGACCTTCTTCGGCCCGTCCCGCCACCTGCCCGGCGTGCACCCGCACCGCCCCGGCCCGGTCATGGTCGTTCCCCTGGTGGTTCTGGCCATCGGCTCGGCCATCGGCGGCCTGGTCCTCAACGGCTGGATCCAGGGCTGGCTCGAGGACGCCATCGGTGCGGAGGTCGAGGCCGTCCACGTCTTCGAGACGAGCGCCATCGCCTGGGCCACCCTGCTGGTCGTGGCGCTGGGCGTCGCGCTCGGCGTGGTGCTCTACCGCCGCCCGATCGCCCAGGAGGCCCCCCCCAGCCGCAACTTCTTCGTCAACGCCGGACGCAACGAGCTGTACGCCAACTCGTTCAACGAGGCCGTGTTCATGCGCCCCGGCCAGAGGCTGTGCGTCGGCCTGGAGCTGACCGACCGCTACGTGGTGGACGGCGCGGTCAACGGCGGCGCCGCGACCGCCAGGGGCGCGGCCGGTCTGCTGCGCCTGCTCGAGAACGGATATGTCCGCACCTACGGCGCTCTGATGGCCTTCGGCACGCTCATCATCGGCGTCGTGATGATCCTGGGCCGGCTGGCCTGAGGGAGGAGGAGAAATGACATTCCCCTGGCTCACCCTCTTGGGGCTGGTGCCGATCGCGGGTTCGATCATCGTCCTCGCTCTGCGCGGCCGCGGCGGCAGGGCCGTCGCCATGGGTTTCGCCCTGGCCGAGCTGGCCATCGGCGTCGCCATCTGGCCCATGGACCCCCCCGCAGAGCAGTACGGCTGGATCGGCGCCATCGGCGCCTGGTACGCGTTGGACGTCGACGGGATGGCCAAGCTCCTCATCGGGCTGACCGTCGTCCTCGTGCCGGTCGTCCTGCTCGCGGAGTGGCACGTCGGCGACGGGCGCTCGGCGGGCGGGCCCGTCGAGGCCGACGGAGTGCTGCCCCCGCGCTGGAGCACCGAGGCCTTCATGGCCCTGGTCCTGCTGCTGGAGGGCTTCACCCTCTACGTCTTCATGGCCTCGGACCTGCTGGTCTTCTACATCTTCTTCGAGGCCACCCTCATCCCGATGTACTTCCTCATCGCCGGCTGGGGCGGGCCGGGGCGTACGGGCGCCGCGTTGAAGTTCCTGCTGTTCAGCCTCCTCGGCGGCCTGATCCTGCTGGCCGGCGTCATCGGCATGTACGCGGTCTCCGCCGGCAACGGCGATCCGAGCCTGCTGACCGCCGACCTGACCGGCCTGCCGATGGGCACCGGCACCGAGCGCTGGCTGTTCGCCGCCTTCTTCATCGCCTTCGCCATCAAGGCCCCGATGGTCCCGGTGCACACCTGGCTGCCCGACACCGCCGAGCAGGCCCGCCCCGGCGCCTCCTCGCTGCTGGTGGCCACGCTCGACAAGATCGGCACCTTCGGCATGATCCGCTTCTGCCTGGCCTTCTTCCCGGCCGCCAGCTCCTGGGCGGCGCCCTTCGTGCTGACCCTGGCGGTCATCTCGATCTTCTACGGCGCGGTCATGGCGATCGGGGCGAAGGATCTGCTGCGCCTGGTCGCCTACACCTCGGTCAGCCACTTCGGCTTCATGGTGCTGGGCGTCTTCTCGTTCACCACCGCCTCGCTGGCCGGCTCAATCTTCTACATGCTCGGTCACGGTTTCAGCGCCGCCGCCATGTTCCTGGTCGTCGGCTTCCTCGCCGAGCGCCGCGGCTCGGCCCTCATCGCCGACTTCGGCGGGGCCCAGAGGCTCGTCCCCGTGCTGGCCGGCGTCTTCCTGGTCTGCGGCCTGGCGACGCTCGGCCTGCCCGGCCTGGCGAACTTCGCCGGCGAGTACCTGATCATGGCGGGGGCCTGGGGCCGACACCCGGTCCTCGTCGCGGTCGCAGTCGTCGCCACCGTCCTGGCCGCGGTCTACATCATGCTGGCCTACCAGCGGGTCTTCACCGGCCCGGTGGGCGAGGCGAGCCGGACGCACCTGACGCGCGACCTGAGCGGTCGCGAGCGCGCCGTCATCGCCCCGCTCATCGCCCTCATGCTGTTCTTCGGCCTGGTGCCCAAGCCGGCGCTCGACGCGGTCGCCCCGACCGCGCAGCAGGCGATGGTGCACGTCTCGGCCACCGACCCGGCGCCGAGCGTCTCGAACGGGGGTAGATGAGTCATGACAAGTCCCACGATCGAGTACGGGCTCATCGCCCCGCTGCTCGTCCTGCTGGGCGGCGTCCTGTGCGCCGTGCTCGTCGAGGCCTTCGTGCCCCGCACCAGGCGCTTCAACACCCAGTTCGGCCTGGCCCTGGTGGCCCAACTCGCCGCCCTCGCCCTGGTCTGCGCCGGCTGGTCCCAGACCCCCGGCGTGGCCGTCATGGGGGGCCTGAGCGTCGACGGGCCCACCCGCGTCGCCTGGTCGATGCTGCTGGTCTTCGGACTGGGCGCGACGCTGCTGTACGGCGAGCGCCGCGTCAGCGGCGGGACGAGCTCCTTCGCCGCCCAGGCCCATACGGTGCCCGGCTCCCGCGCCGAGCACGAGGCCATCGCCGCCCGCCAGGAGAACACCGAGGTCTTCGCCCTGCTCGAGCTGTCGCTGTTCGGCATGCTCGTCTTCCCGGCGGCCAATGACCTGCTGACGATGTTCGTCGCCCTGGAGATCCTCTCGCTGCCGCTGTACGTCATGTGCGGCCTGGCCCGGCGCCGTCGCCTGCTCTCCCAGGAGGCGGCTCTGAAGTACTTCCTGCTCGGCGCCGCCTCCAGCGCGCTGTTCCTGTTCGGCGCGGCCATGCTGTACGGCTTCTGCGGCTCCTTCACCTTCGCCGACATCGACGCCGGGGTCACGCTCGGCATCGAGTCGCAGACCCTGCTGATGGCGGGCCTCGCGCTGGCCTCGGCCGGTGTCCTGTTCAAGATCGGCGCCGTGCCCTTCCACTCGTGGGTGCCCGACGTCTACACCGGCGCCCCCACCCCGGTCACCGCCTTCATGGCGGTGTGCACCAAGCTGGCGGCCTTCGGCGGCCTGCTGCGCCTGCTGTTCGTCGCCCTCGGCGGCGCCCGCTGGGACTGGCAGCTCGTCATAGCCGTCATCGCCGTCCTGACGATGGTCTTCGGCTCCCTCGTCGGCCTGGCCCAGACCGACGTCAAGCGCCTGCTGGCCTACTCCTCGATCGCCCACGCCGGCTTCATCCTGGTCGCTGTCGTCGGCGCCATGGCCGGCGGTGCGCTGGGCCAGGGCCGCAGCGGTTCGGTCCCGGGCGTCATGTTCTACCTGGCCGGCTACGGCCTGGCCACGATGAGCGCCTTCGCGGTCCTGACGATGGTCCGCCGCAGCGGCGGCGAGGCCACCGGCTTCGACGCCTGGGCCGGCCTCGGGCGGCGCGAGCCCGTGCTCGGCGCGATCATGACGCTCTTCCTGCTGTCGATGGCCGGTATCCCGCTGACCGGCGGCTTCGTCGGCAAGCTGGTGGCCTTCAGCGCCGGCTGGCAGGGTGGCTACGCCTGGCTCGTCGTCGTGGCGATCATCCTCTCCCTGGTCACCGCGGCCTTCTACTTCCGGCTGGTCAGGGTCATGTACTTCGACGAGCCCGACGCCTCCGTCGACATCGTCAAGGCCGGGACGCCGACCTGGACGGTGATCATTGTTGGGGCTGTCGGTACGCTTGTCCTTGGTCTTGCACCCGGTTTCGTGCTCGACCTTTTCACGAGCGCGGCAGGATTCCTGCGCTGATAGGAGACGACCGTGAGCCAGGCTGAGGACGAGGCCTTCGCCGGGAACATCGACGAGCAGCTCGCCGTCATCGAGCGGCGGCTCGGGCAGGTGGCCCTGGGGGCCGACAATCCTTTCCTGGCCGAGGCGGCCAGGCACGTGATCTCCGCCGGCGGCAAGCGCTTCCGCCCGTTGCTGGTCGCGTTGACCAGCCACCTGGGGCCCCACGCCGATCCCGGCGACGTGGTCCGTGCGGCCGTCGTCGTCGAGCTGACCCATGTGGCCTCGCTCTACCACGACGACGTCATGGACGAGGCCGATCTGCGCCGCGGGGTGCCCAGCGCCAATGCGGTCTTCGGCAACTCCACGGCCATCATGGTCGGCGACTGGCTCTTCGCCCGCGCCTCCACCGAGGTCACTCGTCTCGGCAATGACTACGTGCGTCTGCAGGCCGACACCTTCGCCGACCTCGTCGCCGGCCAGATCGGCGAGATGAACGGCCCGCAGCCCGGCGTCGATCCGATGGAGCACTACCTGCACGTCATCGAGGGCAAGACCGGCTCGCTGATCCGCACCTCGGCGCTGTTCGGCGCCATGGCCTCCGGCGCGGACCAGAGCGTCCTCGACGCCGTCGGCCGCTACGGCATGCAGATCGGCATGGTCTTCCAGCTGGCCGATGACCTCATCGACGTCACCAGCGACGAGACCGGCAAGACGCCCGGCACCGACCTGCGCGAGGGCATCCCGACGCTGCCCACGCTCATGCTCGCCGCCAGCGAGGCCCCGGCCGACAAGGAGCTCGTGGCCCTCATCCGCACGGGCCTGAGCGATGACGCCGAGCTCGCCCGGGCCCTGGCGGCGCTGCGCGCCAGCCATGTCATCGGCGAGGCCCGCGCCGAGATCCAGCGCCGCGCCGAGCTCGCCCGGGCCGAGCTGTCGGCCCTGCCCGAGGGCCCGGCGCGCCGGGCCCGC
This sequence comes from uncultured Propionibacterium sp., assembly GCF_963539965.1. Lineage (NCBI taxonomy): Bacteria > Bacillati > Actinomycetota > Actinomycetes > Propionibacteriales > Propionibacteriaceae > Propionibacterium > uncultured Propionibacterium sp. The sequence goes on along the minus strand of NZ_CAUTOU010000036.1, from coordinate 13 downwards.
GGGCCGCTGTGCG
>NZ_CAUTOU010000035.1:0-21975 GCF_963539965.1 uncultured Propionibacterium sp. | reverse complement strand
GGCCGGGTGCCCCGCGAGGGGCTCGTCGACGAGATGCGGCGCCTGAGCGGCGAGCTCGTCGGCCTGCTCTGAGCCCGGTGCCCGCCGGCCGCGACCGGCACCCCCCGTCAGACCCGCCCCGTCGACCCCCGGCATCAGCGCCGGCATTCGACGCCACACGCCCGCCGGACCCCATCAGATCCGCCCTCGTCGACCCGCCAGAGCCCAACGGGCGCCCGCCCGATGCGGCCCAGCCGCGCCGACGGGGCGGGCGCGACGGAGACCCTCCTCGGCCGCTCGAGGGGGAGGACCCGGTTCCCGGGCCCCGCGCACCGGACGCCTCGCCCCCGGCGCCTCCCGTTCACGCGCCGCTCATGACGCGCTCGGCCTCTGGTAGCGCCGCACGGTGAGGGGCGCCGCGACGACCACGACGACGAGGCAGCCCAGCACGGCCCACCGCAGGTCACCGGCGGTCCCCGTCCCGGCCGTCCCGTCCAGGGCGTAGCGCAGGGCACTCACCGTGTAGGAGACCGGATTGTGCTCGGCGAAGACCTTCAGCCAGTGCGGCAGGGTGGCGATGGGCACCATCGCATTGGACAGATAGCACAGGGGGAACAGGAGGATCGTGTTGAAGCTCGTGACCGCCTGCGTCGACGGGAAGAGCGTGCCCAGCAGGAGGAAGAGCCACGAGATCGCCCAGGCGCAGCCCGTGGCCAGGACGACCGCGCCGAGGCCGCCCCACCAGCCGCCGCCCGGCCGGTAGCCCATGACGACGCCGGTGACGAGGGTCAGGGCGCTGCACACGCCGTAGCGCAGCAGATCGGTCGTCATCGGGCCGAGCAGCGGGGCCAGCCGCGACATCGGCATGGCGCGGAAGCGGTCGAAGACCCCCTTGTCCATGTCCTCGCGCAGGTCGACCCCCACGCTCTGGCAGGTGGTGAGCACATTGGTCATGATCAGCCCGGGCACGAGGATGGGCAGGTAGCTCCGCACGTCGCCGCTGATCGCGCCGCCGAGCAGCTCGCCGAACATGACGGTGAACAGGACCGGCTGGATGAGGACGTCGAAGAACTCCGCCGGGGTGCGCAGCATCGTGAGCCACGAGCGCCACGCCATGGCGGCGGTGTCGGACGCCAGGCGGGACTCGGCGAAGCGGCGGGCTCGCGGGCGGCGGGTGCGGGTGGTCAGCAGGCCGGACGGGGGCCGGACGATGGTGCTCATGCGATCTCCTCGGTGTCGGTGTCGGCGGCGGGCGCGTCGTGGGCGTCAGGGGCGGGGTCGTGGCGGGTCAGGGCGAGGAAGACCGAGTCGAGGCTGGGCCGGTCGACGGAGACGGACACGGGGGCGAGGCCCTCCTCGCGCAGGGCCACGAGCACGTCCGTCGCCGCCGCGGAGGCGTCCTCGGGCAGGGGGACGTGCACCCTGCCGGCGGTGCGACTGGCCGGGGCGTCCTCCCCCGTGAGCGCGGCGATGATCCGGACCGCCCGCTCCTCGTCGGCGGGGGCGGGGAACGTGAGGACGAGCGTGGAGGAGCCCACTGCGTCCTTGAGCTCGTCGGCGGTCCCCTCGGCGATCATGCGCCCGTGGTCGATGATGCCGATCCGGTCGGCCAGGCGGTCGGCCTCCTCGAGGTACTGGGTGGTGAGCAGGACCGTGGCGCCCCGGGCGACGAGGCCCTCGACGACGTCCCACATCTGCTCGCGGGTGCGCGGGTCCAGCCCCGTGGTCGGCTCGTCCAGGAAGATCAGGGGCGGCGCGGCGACGAGGGAGATCGCCAGGTCGAGGCGACGGCGCATCCCGCCCGAGTAGCCGTGGACCTGCTTGCCGGCGACGTCGGCGAGGGCGAAGGCCGCCAGGAGCTCGTCGGCCCGGGTGCGGCAGTCGCGGCCCGACAGCCCGGTGAGTCGGGCGAACAGGCGCAGATTCTCGGCGCCGGTGAGGTTCTCGTCGACGCTCGCGTACTGGCCCGCGACGCCGATGGCGCTGCGCACCCGATGGGGCTCGCGAAGCAGGTCGTGCCCCATGACGCTCGCCTCGCCCGCGGTGGGGCGCAGCAGCGTGGTGAGCATCCTCACCACGGTGGACTTGCCCGCGCCGTTGGGCCCCAGGAGCCCGTAGACGGTGCCCTCGGGCACCCTCAGGTCGAGGCCGTCGACGGCGATGAAGGACCCGAAGCGGCGCCGCAGGCCTCGGGCCTCGATCGCCAGGGGGGCGGGATCGTGCGGGGAGCCGTCCGGAACCGTGCCCCTGGACTGCGTGATCGGTGTTGTCGTGCTCATGGCCCCCACACTGGCCGGCACCGCTTTCACGGCGCTTTCACCCCGCTTCCACCGGGCGCGGGCCCGGGCCGGGAGCCCCACCGGGACGATACCGGTCAGCGCTTCGGCCTCCTCGGGCGCGGGTCCGGATTCCGCCTCCTCGGCGCCGAGATCTGCTCGGCCGCCCCGCCCGCGGGTCCGGGCCGGGGAGCGGCCGTGGAGGAGCGGCCCGGTCGCCAGTACGCTGACTCTGACGGGGCGCGCTGAATCGGGCGGAGCGCCGTCGCCGCGTGGAAGGAGCACCGATGAGCGACACGGCACCGGGGAGCACCGCATCAGTCGGCACCGGTCCGCCGGCCGGGGCGCCCGCGCTGGTGGACGTCGGCTGGCTCGCCGAGCACCTGGACGAGCCGGATCTGGTGGTGCTCGACGCCACGATGGGCCCGGCGCCGTCCTCGCCGCGCATCCCGGGCGCCCGATGGTTCGACCACGACGTCGCCATGGCCGCGCCCGGCTCGGATCTCCCGCACACCCTGCCGGGCATCGAGCGCTTCCAGGAGCAGGTGCGCCGCCTGGGCGTCGACGACGCCAGTCACGTCGTCGTCTACGACGGCACGGGGATCCTCTCGGCGCCCCGGGCGCGGTGGATGCTGCGCCAAGCCGGCCACCGGCGGGTCAGCGTGCTCGACGGCGGCCTGCCCGCCTGGTTGGACGCCGGCGGCCCCACCGAATCCTGGCCCGCCGGAGCCGATCCCCACGAGGGGCCCGAACCGAGCGACTTCACGGCGAGCGGCTCCTTCGGGCCCGCCGTCGTGCCGATGGAGGAGCTGGCGGGGCTGCTGGCCGACCCGGGAGTCACCGTCGTCGACGCCCGCTCCCACGAGCGCTTCACCGGAGCGGTGCCCGAGCCCCGCCCCGGCCTGCGCGCCGGCCACATGCCCGGCGCGGTCAACCTGCCCTTCACCGAGCTGCTCGTGGACGGGCGCACCATGCGCGGGCCCGCCGAGCTGCGCGCGGTCCTCGACGCCGCGATCCCGGCGGGCACGCGGCCCGTGGCCTCCTGCGGCTCCGGGGTGACGGCGGCCGTCGTCCTGCTCGCCTTGGAGCTCATCGGGCGCGACGGACTGCTCTACGACGGCTCGTGGTCGCAGTGGGGCGGCCCCGACGGCGGCGAGGTCGTGACGGGCGAGGGGTGAGCCGCGGCGCAGGCGTCCTTCCCGGGCCGGCTCAGACGACGGTCCCGCTCCCCCGCGCCCTTCGCCCAGGTGCCCGGCCGGACGCGCCCGCGTCATCGAGGGAACCCGCCCCCGGGCCCGGGGCGCACGCGGCACCCGGGATCGCCACCTCCCGATGACGGCCGGGCCCCGCCGACGTCCCACGCCGGAACGGTGGGGGCCGGCGGGGCGCATGCCCGGCCGGCCCCCACCACCGACGGGAGGCCGATCAGGCGGGGACGGTGGTCGCGTCCTCCCCGCGCCGGGCGACGCCCTTGAGCGCCGTGACGAGCAGGGCGGCGACGAGGGCGCCGACGACGATGGCCAGCACGAAGGCCCAGAAGCGGTCGATGGCGAAGAACACGAAGACGCCGCCGTGCGGGGCCTTCGAGGCCGCGCCGAACGCCATCGACAGCGCGCCGGTGACGGCACCGCCGGCCATCATCGAGGGGATGACGCGCAGCGGATCGGCGGCCGCGAACGGGATGGCGCCCTCGGAGATGAAGGAGGCGCCGAGCAGCCAGGCCGCCGTGCCGTTCTCGCGTTCGGCGGCGGTGTAGTACTTCGGACGCAGGGTCGTCGACAGCGCCAGGGCCAGCGGCGGCACCATGCCGGCGGCCATCGTGGCGGCCATGACCTTCATCGAGCCGGTGTTGGCCACGTTGAGGTTCGTCGTGGCGAACAGATAGGCCGCCTTGTTGACCGGCCCGCCCAGATCGAAGCACATCATGAGGCCGAGGATGACGCCCAGGATCACGGCCGAGGCCCCGTTCATGCCCGACAGGCCGTTGTTCATGGCGGTGGTCAACCAGGCCAGCGGCCGCCCCAGCACGACGTACATGAGACCGCCGGAGACGAGCGAGCCGACGAGCGGGATGATCACCACCGGCATGAGGCCGCGCAGCCAGCGCGGCGGATTGAAGGTGGTGAACCAGTGGGCGACGAGGCCGCCGACCAGGCCGCCGACGATGGCGCCGATGAAGCCCGCGCCGGTCAGCGAGGCGACGGCGCCGGCGACGAAGCCGGGCGCGATGCCGGGGCGCTCGGCCAGGCCGAAGCCGATGTAGCCGGCCAGCGCCGGCAGCAGGAAGCCGAAGGCCGCCTGGCCGACGGCGTAGAGCACGGCGCCGATGTAGGTCATGATCGGCCAGCCGAACAGGGCGTGCTCGGTCGGGGACGGAAGATTCGCCAGGCTGTTGTTCAGCGCGATGTCCCTGCCGTCCGAGGCGATCTCGTAGCCGCCGAAGAGGAAGCCCAGGGCGATGAGCAGGCCGCCGGCCGCGACGAAGGGGATCATGTACGAGACGCCGGTCATGAGCGCCTGCTGGATGCGCTTGCCCCAGCCGATCTGGGACTTCTCCTCCTCGGCGTCCGCGCCCGCCTCGGCGACGGCCCGCACCCTGTGGGCGTGCGGGTCGTCGATGGCGGCGAGCGCCTCGGCCACCATGGCGTCGGGCTCGTTGACGGCTCGTTTCACACCGGACTCGATGACGGGCAGGCCGGCGAAGCGGTTGCGGCCCTTGACGCCCACGTCGGTGGCGAAGATGACGGCGTCGGCGGCCTTGATGACCTCCGGCGGCAGGGGCTCGTAGCCCGAGGAGCCCTGGGGCTCGGCCCGCAGGTCGATGCCGGCCTTCTGCGCGGACGCGGTGAGGTAGTCGGCGGCCATGTAGGTGTGGGCGATGCCGGTGGGGCACGCGGTGACGGCCACGACGCGCGCCGCAGCGGTCTCGGACTGGGCCTGGGGCTCGACGACGCCGCGCACCAGGGTGACGATCGTGTCGGCGTCGGGCGCCTCGCGCAGGGACTGCACGAAGTCCTTCTTGACCATGGCGCGGGCCAGCTTGGTGAGCAGCTTCATGTGCTCCTCGCCGCCGTCGGCGCCGGCCGCGATGAGGAAGACGACATCGGCCGGGCCGTCCTTGCCGCCGAAGTCGACGGGCCTGCTCAGCCGGGCGAAGCCCAGCGAGGACCTGCTGACGGCGGCCGAACGGCAGTGCGGGATGGCGAAGCGGCCGGGCATGCCCGTGGGGAACTTCTCCTCGCGGGCCAGCGCGTCGCCCGTCAGCCCTTCGGCATCGGCGCGCCCGGCCGCGGCGATGATGCCGGCCAGGGCGGTGATGACCTCTGTCTTGGTCGAGCCGAGATCGACGTCGAGGGCGACGATCTCCGGCACGATGATGGATTCGGACATGAACATTTCTCCTAACCAGAGCGTATTCACGAAATGAGTTGCATCCAGGGGCGCGCTTGGGGCAGGACCCGGTCGTCGATCGCGGCGTCATTCGGCGGCACCGGCTGCGGTGTCCGCCGGTGACGGCGGTGGGCGGCACCGTCCGGGGACGGTGATGGAGGGAGCGCCGCCGGGGCGGCGTTGTGTCAGATCGCGGTGACGCCGACCCGCACCTGCGAGGCCAGCTCGGGGTCGGGAATGGTGGATCCGGGCAGGCCCGCTGCGGCCGAGCCCCAGGCGACGGCCCGTGCCAGGGCCTCGTCCTCGCCGTCGGCGCCGGTGAGCCCGATGAGCAGGCCCGCCAGCGAGGAGTCCCCCGCGCCGACGGTGGAGCGCACCTCGACGGGTGCGCCGACGGCGTGCCAGGCGCCGCCCGCGGTGACGAGCAGAGCGCCCGCACCGCCGAGCGTCACCATGACGCGTTCGATGCCCCTGGCGATGAGGCCACGGGCCCCGGCGAGCACGGCGCCGAAGTCGCCGTGGGAGGCGGCCTCCTCCATGGCGTCGCCGTCTCCGCCGCAGATCTGGGCGAGCTCGGTGGAGTTGGGCTTGACCAGGTCGGGGGCCGCGCCCGGCAGCGCGTCGGCCAGGGCGGCGAGCGGGGCGTCCGAGGTGTCGACGGCGATCCTGGCGCCACTGGGCCGGACGGCCCTGACCATCCGCGCGTACCAGTCGGCGGGCATGCCGGGCGGCAGCGAGCCGGTCATGACGACCCAGTCGGCCCCGGCGGCGGCCTCGAGCACGGCGGCCTCGAGGGCCTCGCGCTCCGCCGCGTCCAGCTCGGCGCCGGGCTCGTTGAACTTGGTGGTGGTGCCGTCGGGCTCGGTGATGGTCAGGTTCGTCCGCACCGGATGGCCCACCAGCACCTCGCGGTGGGCGATGCCACTGGCCGCCATGCCCTTGAGCAGCTGGTCGTGCTCGGAGGCGGGGACGACGGCCAGCGTCGGCACGCCGGCGCTGCGCAAGGCGCGCGAGATGTTGACGCCCTTGCCCGCCGCGACCGTGGTGATGCCGGCGAGGCGGTGCACCTGGCCGCGGACGATGGGCACGGACAGACCGGCGGAGCGGTCGAGGCTCGGGTTGGGAGTGACTGTGACGATCATGCGCAGACCACCTTCAGGTCCTTGTTCCGGATGAGTTCGAGCTGTCCCTGCGGGATTCCAGTATCGGTGACGAGGACGTCGATGTCGTCGAGCATGGCGAACCGCACGGTGGACTCGGCTCCGATCTTGCGGGAGTCGGCCAGTACGACGACCGTGTGGGCCGCCCCGATCATGGCGGTCTTGGTGGCCGCCTCGTCCACGTCGGGGGTCGACAGGCCGTGCTCGGCCGACAGCGCATTGGTGCCCATGAAGGCCACGTCGACGCGCAGGCGCCCGAACTCGCCGGTGTTGCCGACGGTGGCGGCCGTCGTACCCCGCAGACGTCCGCCGACGAGGCGCACCTCGCAGCTCGTGCGCGCACCGGTCAGGGCGGCGATGGGGGCCGAGTTCGTGAAGACGACGAACCGCGAGTCGGCGGGCAGGTGAGCGGCCAGCCGGCCCACCGAGGAGCCGGCGTCGAGCAGGATGGTGCCGCCGTCGGCCGGCAGCTCGTCGATCGCCCGGAGGGCGATGAGTTCCTTCTGCTCGACGGCCGAGGCGTCGCGGGTGTCGAGCGGGGCGTCGCCCAGCTGGTCGAAGCCGGCGGGAATGGCACCGCCGTGGACGCGCCGCAGCAGCGCCCTGGCGGCGAGCTGGTCGAGGTCGCGGCGGATGGTCTCGGGGACGACGCCGAGCCGCGCGGAGGCCTCGGTCACCGAGACGCGGCCGTTCTGGCGCGCGTGTTCGACGAGCCACTTGCGACGTTCCTGCGGGTACATCCGCCCACCCCCTTCCGTCATGGATCGGCCGCGGGTGCGGCCTCGTGGCGATGGAGTCGTCCGCCGGCCCGTGCAGATGGCGATCACCGCAGCCCTGTCGATGGTCGCCCGTCGCCCTGCGACAAGCCGAGTGTTGTTATGAGTCGGACTTTAGCGACAATCTTGAGGAAACGCTACCCCTTACCCGACACAAACTCACTTATCCCAACATCGATCTGTCGTCCCAGGGCATCGGCCCGCCCATACGGCGGGATGATTCCGCCGAGAGCCTCATGGCGTCCGCCACGGCGCGCACGGCAGTGGGATCAGGTGGCCCGCTGCCCCGTTGAGGACACCGCTCAGCCGCCGGAGCCGTCAACGACCTGGTCGGCCGCCGGAGCCTTCTGCTCGGGCACGGCGTTCCACTGGTCGAAGATCAGATCACTGGCCCCGTCGGTCATCGAGATCGGCAGGCTCGTGCTCGGATCGATGACGAACTCGATGTTGTGGCCGTCCCCGATCACCCAGGTCTCGGCCCCGTCCTCGGTCGTACCGAAGCCGGAGCGGTCGATCCTGCTGGTGTCGAGGTCCTTCATGACGAGGTTGACGAGCGCACTCGGGGCCGTGGCCTGGCCGAGCTGCGCGCTGGCCTCGGCGCCGATCCTGACCCACTTGTCCTTGATGAGCTCGTACTGCTCGGAGGTGACCCTCGAGTCGGCCGACCAGTAGGCCTGGTTGCCGCGCACATAGGTGGCGCCATCGGCGACGGCGACCTCGATGAACTTGTCGCCCTCGGCGACCGTGGCGTACAGGTTCGACCCGTCGACGGTGCCGAGGACGTCGGCCGTGCGGGTCGTCCCGTCCTGGTCGATGCGCCAGGTGCCCGACACGTGCACCGACGCGGCCTGCGCGATGGCGTTGTTCATCTGCTCGAGGATCGTCTCGGAGGCGACGGTCGGGGTCGGGCTGGCGCTGGAGGCCGAGGTCTCACCGGCCGGGCCGTTCTCGGCGGAGCTGCAACCGGCGAGGCCGGTCACGGCGAGGACACCGGCCATGAGGGCCGCCGCGCAACGCGTCTTTCTCAATGCTTCTCCTCGTCCTTGCCGGGTCTGGATTCCCGTCTCCCGATCCTTCCACATCATCCCACCGGGCGCCGCCGATCGCCCCGGCGGGGCCCGGGCTCAACCCCTGTACTCGCGCACCGCCCCGCCCCGGATGTAGCCGACCAGGGCGAGCAGGACGATGAAGGCCAGGGTGCCCAGCGTCAGGGCCTCGAAGGAGGCGTAGGAGACGCCCGAGGCCTGCGAGAAGTCGTAGTCCATGCCGATGAGCGTCTCGAGCGTGCCGGGGAAGACGCTCACCCACGAGCCGAGCGCGACGAAGGCCGTCGTGACGGTGCACAGCGCGCAGAACACCCAGTTCGGGCCGGGCACGCGGAAGGGCCGCTCCACGCCCGGCTCCGACAGTCGCAGCTTCATGGCCGCCGGGATGACGATCAGATAGCTGAACAGATAGGTGGTGATCGAGACGCCGAGCACGACGTCGAACAGGGCGGCGCTCGAACCGGTCAGGCTCATGGCCGCGATCATGAAGGCCGTCGAGACGGCGCCCGAGAGCAGGTTGACGCGGACCGGGGTGCCGAGCCCGGGGTGGAAGCGGCCGAAGAAGCCGCCGAAGAACGAGCCGTCGGCGGCGGCCATGGCCTGCATGCGGTCGGACATGATCATCCAGGCGGCGCCCTGGCCGATGTTGGCCAGGGTGAACATGGCGACGGCGACCGTCATCATGGCCGGAGCGGCCGGGCCGTAGACCGAGAAGACGGCGGACACGGCGGCCAGCAGGCCCGAGACGCCGTCGATCCGGCTCGGCGGGACGACGAGCAGGATCGTCAGCACGGGGATCGTGTAGAAGACGCCGGCCATCGCCGAGGAGCGCAGCACCGAGACCGAGACGTCGCGCTGGGCGTTCTTCATCTCGCCCGAGGCGCTCGAGGAGCTCTCGAAGCCGAGGAAGGCGAACAGCAGCAGCGGGATGAGGGTGATGAAGCCCTCCCTGGTCGGGGCGAAGTCGGAGCCGGTCAGCGGCTGGACGCCGCCCCGGAGGCCGTAGACGATGGCGGTGATGACGAACAGGGCGATGAAACCGAGCTTGAAGAAGGCGCCCACCGTCGGGATCCACTTGGCCTTCGACAGCGACAGGATGGCGGCCAGCACGGTGATCCAGATGAAGCCGAGCTTGAAGGCGTAGTCGGGGCCGGAGCCCTCCTCGAAACCGACGAGGTAGGTGCGGGCGGCCTCGGCGTTGAGGAAGGCCATCGAGCCGCCCACCCACACGGGCTGGGTGATCCAGGTGAGGGCCGAGGCCACGGCCGCGGCCGGGCGCCCGAAGGCCCGGCGGGTCCACAGGTAGACGCCGCCCTCGCCGGGGAAGGCCGAGCCGGTCTCGGCGAAGATCAGGGCGTACGGGACGAGGAAGACGATGATGAGGAAGACCAGCCAGGTGAAGGTCTGGGGGCCCTGGGCCGACACCGAGCCCAGCATCTCGAGGCCGACGACGGCCGAGAAGATGAGGAAGACGATGTCGAAGCGGCCGAGGGTGCGCTGGAGGCGCCCGGTCTGCCGCTGAGCCAGGCGCGTATCGGCCGAGTGGCCGGCCCCGGCGGGCCGGTCCGTCCTGGTGACTTGATCCGCACTCGTCGTCACAGCTGCCCTCCCGGCCGCGCACAGCCGCTGCGCGCAGACCCGACTGCCCGGCCCGGGCGGGCCAGGACCACTGGGAAATCGTAGGCCCTGCGCGCGGCAGGAGGCGAACGGACCGCCAGGGTGGACGGCCCCGGCCAATGCGGACCCCGGCCGGTGGGCCTCGCCGCGGACGCCACGGACCGGGCCCCGAGGGCAGTGCCGCGGACCGGTCAGGCGGCGGGCCGGCCCACCGGCCCGGCCCGGGCGGGTTCGCTCAGCGGGCGATCCAGTGGATGCCGCGCGCGTCGAACCAGCTCTTGGCGGCGGCCTGCGCGGCGGCGTCGGCGTCGAACTCGACCGTCGCCACATGCACCGGGAAGATCTCCATGGTGGTCGTACGGCGGGCGGTGACGCGCGCGGCGAGACCGAGATCGGCGGCGATCCGGCCGAGGACGGTGCGGACGGAGTCCTGCTGGACGAAGAACAGATCGAGGGTCATGACCGGCTCCTGGACGTCGTTTCCGGTGAAGCTGGGACGGGCGCCCCGCCGCCGTCACGAGCATCGAACCATCGAGGAGAGCCGTCAGGCGAGGGCGCAACAGCACCGACAACAACGACCAGCGAGCACGGCCGACCACGGCATCCGCATGCGGGTCACCAAAAACACGGATGCGAGTCTAGACCACCGAGCGCCCGGGGCCAAGCAGGAGCCTGCGCGGCCGGGCACCACCGCGACCGAGATCGAAGGGGTCCCCAACCGGTCCGCCCGGCCCCGTCCGGAGCATGCCGCGGGGAGGGGCCGTTTCGAGGAATTCGCCGCCCAATGAGGTGAGAGGCGCCCGACAGCTCGACAGAACCACCCCGCCAAACGAACATCGCCGGAGCCCACGCGCCGCTCATCGGACAGACCCAGTACCCGACGGGGCGGTCAGGCCTCTACGATCAACTGCGAGGAGTCGATCCTGAGACGTCGATCGGCCTCTTCCGCCACTCCGGGATCATGAGTGACAATCACAATGGCAGATCCCCGCGACGCCAATTCGTGAAGCCCCTGCATGACGACAGAAGTATTGTGTGCATCAAGAGCACCTGTCGGCTCGTCCGCGAAAATAATCGGAGGGTTCATGGCAAGAGCCCGCGCAATCGCAACACGCTGTTGCTGACCCCCCGAGAGTTCATCGGGATAGACATCCGACAAGTTGGACATGCCAACCTGCTCAAGCATCGAAAGAACCACATCTCGTCTACGCCCCAGACCAGCCATCCGGGTAGCCAGTTCGACATTCCCAAGCACCGTCAGCGAATCAACAAGGTTATATTCCTGAAAAATGAACCCCATGCATTCACGGCGCACCGCAGCACGTACTCCCCGACTGCAATGCGTAACGTCAACCCCCTGAACCCGCACCTCACCCGAATCAACAGGTTCCAAGCCGGACAAGCAATACAGGAGAGTTGACTTGCCAGCCCCGAAGGACCAGTAACTGCCACGGTCTCCCCTGCCCTCACCTGCACAGAGATATCATGGAACACAACTATTCTCTTTCGTCCGCGCCGCAAGCCCCGATAATGCTTCGCAATACTGTCGGCCTCTATCGCGAGCGCATCTGCCCCGTTCTCCATCACGTTCAAGTTCGATCCTTCCCGTCCCATTCCAAGCCGGCACGGGCCGACGGGACACAATACTCATGCCGCCCACAACAGGCGCTTGACCAAGAACAACCCACGAGCTCCAACATCATCCAACAGGTCTCCGATGATGCCGCCACCCGTTGAACGCGTGCATGCCGACGAACAACAATGCGCACAAGAAACTCACAAGAATTCCTGCTGCGATGATCCACAATGGAACTGAACTGGGACTTACAAAATGACTTCCCGGGACAGGCCCTTCAGCCATTGCTCTCGCAATCATCAGCCCGTTGACCATCAATACCAAATAACAGATCAGGAAAGTACCAATGAAATAAATAACGAACTCCAACAGCATTCCACCCACCGACGCGACGGCTCCAAGCCCCATCATGCGGAGACGCGACAGATCAACCCACCGCTGACGATTCGTAGCAAAAACCACGCCGACTCCCGTAACCACAGTCACGAGCACTGAGCCACCGAAGAAAACCATCATCTGGCGAGGGGGACTGATCGAGCCACCGGCAATTCTCAAAATATTGGTAGTGTCAGTGATCTGATGGTCCATCCCGTAAATGGAACCAACAGCACCCCCGCTGACGAGCAGTGGAGCAACCATCGCTGAGGAATAAATGCTCCTGCGGATCACTGCGGCCTTCGCCAAGTAGATTCCTGCACCATCGCCAGTAGGAACGAGAAAACAAATCCCTCGGAAAATCATCTCGAACAGGGGTCTTCCAATGACGAGCGACACCATGACAGTAAGCAGAGCGCACCCCCAATAAGCTGAAAAGATTCCGGACAATTCCTCGAGATCGGATGTGGGCGACTGAACCGAAATTCCCCAATAAGCCACTGCAAGACCACCTATCATAAAGACAGCGAGAAGCAGCCGGAACAAGCTGATCCGTGTATGTCTGGCACTCATCGGGTGAATATTTATTGCTTCAATCGCCTCAATTCTCGTTGTCGCGCGCAAGTTCAAGACGCCAGCGGCAAAAGCAGCCGCAATACCACAGGATGGGCCTCCCCAGAGCGCTCCCACCGGCAAGGGCTCTGACAGTTTCGGAAAATCAGGCATCCCTGAACTCCTGATGAACTCACCGAAGGGTCTCCACGCAACCCATCCGAAAACAGCACCGAGGGCACAACCGGCTATTGCGCACACAAAAACCATCATCAAGATCAGTGTGGCGATTCTTTTCGTCGACACCCCCCGCCAACTGCCATTGCGCGATTTCAGCACGACTCATGCCGATCACCATTCGGATTATCACCGCAATACAAGCTATTCCCGCCACCGCAGTGAACCCTATCTGGATTCCGCCAATACTTGAGTACTCCTCTTGAACAGCCCCTCCAGAGGCCGCTCCAGCAATGGTCAACCCGAGAGCAAGAGTCAATGAGGCCGACGCCATCACTTCAACAAGGACAGCAGCGACCCACGTATCATAATTCTTTTTGAAGTAACCGAGCAGAACGGTTAGCAAGACCTCACCCGCAATTCGATGAACACCGAACCCATTTCACGTCACATGATTCTCCGGAGCAACATCACTGTCGTCGGCATGATGCTTGTTACAACAAGAATCCAGCTCAAGATATTTATCAGATATTTGCCAGTATGATCATCCGGCCATTTCTGCGATACTCTTTTTTCGTGCATATCCAGGATGGAAAGAAGAATTTTGTATCCATCAGACTTCAAAAATGGGAAGAGAATTAACAAGAATTCCTATTGTGGACAGTGCCACGACAAAAGCGACGACATCACTATGCACAAACTCGTTGAACCGGCGACTCAGTGATCGGTACTCCGATCACTGAGTCGCCGAGCGCTTCAATTAGCTCATTTCCCATTTGATCACTCGAAACCGCCATGTTCAAATGGCAGTGTAGACCTTCATCGCGACACCCATTAAGAATATTCACTACTCTTTCACTGGAATGAATTTTTGATAGGCTGGACCGAATCAAAGCTAAGTATAAGAAGAGAGAGATAGACCCGTATTCTTCTAAAAGTCTGATCCGGCGTGCCGCCTGCTGACGATTCTGTCCCAAAAACCCATTTGAGGTGAGAGTTATTCTTTTCCCCAACTCTCGTGATCTCTTGATCACCTCCAGCACCAGCTACCACCGCACAGAGAATATCTCACTCTTGGACAGATATCTCGTAGATTTAGGCTCCGATGAGAAACAGCAATGCGCACACCTCACATTACATTTTTGATCAATTATGAGTGCTAGAGATGTGGTCGCTGTTGACATATAATCATAACCCGTATGCTCGACAGCTTATCATGTCATGTCCCCACCCCAGTGGTTTCACTGATACATCGTCAGCATCCGCCTGAACCTGCAACAACACCGCAGGCGATAAAGTGCCATGCTCATCTTGGTCTGAGATGCCAACCGCCTTCTGGTCAACCCTGAAGATGTCCAAGAGCCTCGTCTCATTCATGCGCTGGGGGAATCATCTTCTGATCACATGCCGAAGTGTCTTTAAAGTCGTTCCTACCCATTTTAAATCCTTCTTTCTTTTTCTCCCAGCTCACAATCGATAACGACACCATTTACTACAAGATGTGACTGCACAAGATGTGACTGCGTAATCGATGATGACTGATTCAGTCATCGTTCGAGTGCTTCCCGGCTGTCAAGGGATCGCGTGCCACCCAGGCAAATCTCAGGGTCAAAGCCGCCAACCCCGATCAACAGTCACACATGCGCAGACTCAACCATGAGGTGGTGACGCGATCCCCGTGCCCAAAGGAAACACCATGTGACAAGCATGAACGCAATATCAGGAATTCTGGGGGAAGAGCCGGGACATCCCTGATCCGGCGACCCGGACCCACGCCAACCACGTACTCACCATCGAACAATGAAAAACTGAGGATTCACCCCAGGAGTCGAGGCTGTCACTAGACGCGCGGAACTCCGGTCCTAAGATCGTTCATGGATCAGATCATTACAGCCACGGGCGTCTTTCCGAAGATTATTTCGTCGACGATTCATCCGTGAAGAGAGATTCCCGTCCGCTCGCTTCCATCGCTGCGGAGCCATGCATGCTCCTGCCCCGCATGGCATCACGCGCACGGCGCAGCACAGACCCGTTGCCCTGACCCGTCCCGTCACGCTGACGGTCATCACCGCTGCTGATTCCTCAGTTGGCGTGGGCCCGCCGGTGACAGCATGGAAACCATCGGGGGGTGCTTCGAGGCCCGGGATGGCCGCCAGGTCGGCCGACCAATGGATCTCGCCCGGCAGGAGCCCGGCGCCGTGTTCTTCAATGCTCGTCCGACGGAGCCGCGCGGATCACGCGCCCCGGCGACAGCGACCGACTGGCCCTCGATGCCTCCCGCCAGCGCTGAGGTCGACTGGTACGTCGGGCCCCTGGGCGGCGAAAGGGCCGCCCAGGGGCCCGCACGACGCGGGATGAGAGAGGATCAGCCAGCGAACCGCTGCGGGCGGACATCATGACGTGAACGCCCCGCGGACGGGACGTTCACGTGTGACGCCTGTTCGCGCACCGGCAGACGCTCAGGGCTCGACGGTGACCTTGATGGCCTCGCCGGCGGCCACGACGTCGAAGGCCTCCAAGGCGTTCTCCAAGGGGACATGGCGGGTGATGAGGTCGGCGACGGGCACCTGGCCCGAGGCGATGTAGGCCAGGGCGCGCTTGTTGTGCTCAGGGGCCGAGCCGTTGGCGCCGTGGATGTGCAGCTGGCGGTAGTGCACCAGATTGGAGTCGCAGGTGATCGTCGGGCTGGTCTTGGGCAGCCCACCGAAGAACGAGATGCGCCCGTTGCGAGCGGCCATCGCCAGCGCCTGCTCCTGGGCCACGTTGGCCGGGGTGGCGGTGACGACGACGTCGGCGCCACGGCCGTCGGTGAGCTCCATCACCTTGGCGACGACGTCCTCGACCGAGCCGTCGATCGTGATGTCGGGCTTCACGGCGTCGGCCGACATGGCCAGGCGCTCGGCGTTGATGTCGATCATGACGACCGTCCCCGCCCGGTGGACGCCGCGGGCGATGCGGGTGTGCATGCAGCCGATCGGGCCGGCGCCGAAGATGACGACGAAGTCGCCGGCCTCGATGCCGAGCTGCTCCTGGGCGTTGATGGCGCAGGCGAAGGGCTCGGCGGCGCTCGCCTCGTCGTAGCCGACACCGTCGGGGATCTTGTTGAGGCCGTCGACCTTGAGCACCTCGGCCGGAACGATCATGTACTCGGCGAAGCCGCCGTCGTACTGGTAGCCGACGCTGGTCTGGTTCTGGCAGACCTGCATCCAGCCCTTCCGGCACTCGTGGCACTCGCCGCAGGGCACGGCGGCGATCGACTGGACGCGATCACCGATCCTCCAGTCGCCGGCCACCTCGGCGCCGATCTCGACGATCTCGCCGGCCACCTCGTGGCCCATCGTCGTGACGCGGGTGATGTTCTGGTGCCCGTTGTGGAAGATCTTCACGTCGGTGCCGCAGGTGGAGCAGTTCTTCACCTTGATCTTGATCTGGTCGGGTCCGCACTCGGGCTCGGGGACGTCCTCGAGCCGAACGTCCTCGGGGGCGTGGAAACGCAGTGCCTTCATTGTGTTCAGTCCTCCTCCGGTGCCAGGAGTTCCTGCACCTGTTCAACGGTGGTGGCGGTGCGCAGCTGCTCCGCCCTGTTCTTGTCGGCCAGCACACTCGCGAGTGCTGACATGATGCCGATGTGCTCGTCCGAGGCCGAGGCGATCGGGATGGCCACGTAGCACGTCTTGCCGTTCCAGTCGACGCCGTCGGGGAACTGCAGGAAGCCCAGGGCGGCGTGCCTGATGTGGGCGCGGGCCTCGTTGGTGCCGTGCGGGATCGAGAAGCCCTCACCCATGTAGGTGGACACCTGCCCCTCGCGTTCGATCATGCCGCCCACGTACTCGGGGCCGGCGGCGCCGACGTCGACGAGCGCCTGGCCCGCCTGACGGATGGCGTCCTGCTTGTCGACGGCCCGCAGGCCCAGCCTGACGGCCCGCGCCGGCAGGATGTCGGGGGCCAGCGACTTCTTCCGCCGGGTGGCGCGGGCCGCGGCCACGGCCACGGCGGCGTCGCCGTCGCCGGTCATGGGGCCGGGGGCCTGGGCCGGTTCGGCGGCGGCGTCCTCGTGGGCCGCCCTGATCCTCTCGGTGACCTGGGTGAAGACCGGGTCGCCGACGTAGTTCACGAAGGGGATCACGCTGGCCTGCGGCGACTGCTTGCGGGCGCGGTCGGCCAGGCCCTCCTGGGTCAGGACGACGGCGGCGTCGGCCGGGATCGAGTCGATCGGCGTGTGGACGACCTCGACGCCGTAGGGGGCCAGCCTCTTCTTCATGGTCGAGGCGACCATCACCGAGGAGCCCATTCCGGCATCGCAGGCGACGACGAGCTTGGCCAGACCAGCGGCCTCGAAGTCGTCGGCACCGGCCTGGGCGGTCTCGGCATCGGTCGCGGCCTGTGGCACGGCGCCGCCCTCCTCGTCCGCCGCGGCCGCCTCGTCCTTCTTCTTGTCGGGACGGATGAGCAGCGCCGCGACGACGAAGGAGACCGCGGCGGCGGCGAGGAAGTCGATGATCATCGGCAGATAGCCGCTGCGGGGGCACATGAGGAACCAGGCGATGATCGAGCCCGGGGAGGCCGGGCCGGACAGGCCGGCACCGAGCAGGGCTCCGACGGCCAGGCCGGACATGGCGCCCGCAACAGTGGCCAGGATCGTCTTCGGCTTCATGAGCACATAGGGGAAGAAGATCTCGTGGATGCCGCCGAACAGGTGGATGATCACGGCGCCGGGCACCGACTGGCGGATGTGCTTGGCGCCGAAGACCCAGTAGGCCAGCAGCAGACCGAGGCCGGGCCCCGGGTTGGACTCGACCATGAACAGGATCGACTGGCCGGCCGCCTGCACCTGCTCGGTGCCGAGCGGGGTGAGGATGCCGTGGTTGATCGCGTTGTTCAGGAAGAGCACCTTGGCCGGCTCGACGAGGACCGAGGCCAGCGGCAGCATGTGATGGCCGATGAGGAAGTCGACGCCGGAGGCCATCCATCCCATGAAGAGGTTGACCAGCGGGCCGATGCCCTCGTGACCGAGGATGGCCAGCAGCAGGCCGAGGATGCCCAGTGAGAAGTTGTCGATGAGCATCTCGAAGCCCGAGGGGATCCTGGCGTCGAGGAAGCCGTCGATCCTCTTGAGCAGCCAGGCGGCCAGCGGGCCCATCACCATGGCCCCGAGGAACATGGGGATGTCGGCGCCGACGATGACGCCCATCGTGGCGATCGCGCCGACGACGGCGCCGCGGGTGCCGTGCACCGTCCTGCCGCCGGTGTAGCCGATGAGCAGCGGAAGCAGGTAGTTGAGCATCGGATCGCTCAGTGTGACGAGGTTCTCGTCGGGGAGCCACCCCGACGACGTGAACAGGGCCGCCACGAGGCCCCAGGCGATGAAGGCGCCGATGTTCGGCATGATCATGCCGGCGAGGAAACCGCCGAAGCGCTGGATGGAGGCGCGGGCGCCCCTGCCCTCGGGGTTCTTGTTGACGCTTGCGTCAGGTAAGGACATGTGATCTCCCGGTAGACGTTGCCGCGAGCGGCAGGATCTGCATTGATCTGCGATTGGTAGATCTGTGTTCCATTCTGGTTCTGTGGTTTTATGTTGTCAACAGTCAACCGTGAGAATCTTTTTGAGTGATACCCAACACAATCGGGCATGGTCGGACGTGGCATGGGTCCGAGGGCATCGATACCGCGCGGCGCCCGCCGGGAACCGACCGGCCGGTGGCGAACGGCTTCGCACCCGCCGGAGGCACCCGAGCCATGACAGGCGCGGCGAGAGCCCGGAGAGCGATTCCGCCCCAGGCCCCGGAAAAGGTCCCGTCCCCACTCGCGCAGGGGAGGTTCCCCCGGCACGGTTCCCCGCACGGGAGCGGCATACCCACCCCCGCTCGCGCAGGGGAGGTTCCCGGCGCCGCCGGCGGACGGCACGTCGCGCGGATCCATTCCCGGCCGCGCACGCAGAGACGCGCAGAGAGCCGCCCCGGCGGGTCCGCCGGGCCGCGGTCACATCTCGATGGCGCGCGGTCTGGGCGGGCGGCGGTAGCGGCTGTAGTCGACCTCGCCGCCGGGGCCGGCCAGGAAGACGCGCTGGACCTCCTCCCGGACCTCGGTGAGCTCCGCCAGCAGCTCGGTCATCTGGTCGAGCTTGCGCTGCATCCGGTCGAGCTCGTTGCGCATGTCGATGATGCGCCGGACGCCGTTGAGGTTGATGCCCTCCTCCTGCGACAGGTGCTGGATCAGGCGCAGCCGAGAGATGTCGCGCGGCGAGTAGCGCCTGCCCCGGCCCTTGGCGCGGCGGGGCACGACCAGGCCCATGCGGTCATAGCCGCGCAGAGTCTGCGGGTGCATGCCGGTCAGGGAGGCCGCCACCGAGACGGTGAAGATCGGGGCGTCCGGATCGATGACCTGGGGCAGTCTGTCCTCGAACATCGTTCACCTCTTCGTCGCCCGCGCGGCCATGCCGGCCCTCGGGTCCGGCTCGCTGGCCGCCTCGACGTATCCCCGGAGCGCGCTGCGCGCGGCGTCCGACAGGTGCGCGGGCACCTGCACCTCGACGGTCACGAGCAGATCGCCGCGTCCGCCTCCGGGTCTGCCGACGCCCTTGCCGCGGGCGCGGAAGGTGCGCCCGTTGGGGGTGCCCGCCGGGATGCGCAGACGCACGTCGCCGCCCTCCAGGGTGGGCACCTCGATCTCGGCGCCGAGCGCGGCCTCGGCGTAGGTGATCGGGGCCGTGACGGTGAGGTTGTCGCCGCTGCGGCCGAACAGCGGGTGCGACGCGACATGAACCAGGACGTACAGGTCCCCGGGGTCCCCGCCGTTCTCGCCCTTGCCGCCCTTGCCCTTGACGCGGATGCGCCGCCCGTCGGTGACCCCGGCGGGGATGCGCACCTGCATCGTGCGCTGGCTCTTGGCGCGCCCCGAGCCGTGGCAGCTGGTGCACGGGTCGTCGACGATCATGCCGCGGCCGCTGCACGTGGGACAGGGCTCGGTGAGGCCGAAGACGCCCTGGGCACTGCCGCTCTGCACGCCCGAGCCCTGGCAGTTGGGACAGACGCGCGGGACCGTGCCGGCCTTCGCACCGGTACCGCGGCAGACCGGGCAGGCGTCGTCCGAGACCATCTGCATGCCGACCGTGGTGCCCTTGACGGATTCGAGGAAGGTGATCGAGACCTCGCCCTCGACGTCGGCGCCGCGGCGTGGGCGGCGGGCTCCGGTGCGGCGGGCCGTCCCGCCGTTGAACAGGCCGCCGAACAGATCGCCGAGACCGCCGTCGCCCATGCCGCCGGTCATGTTCCGGAGGACGTCGTTGACGTCGGTGCCGCCGGCGCCACCCGCGCGGTTGAAGCGGAAGCCTCCGCCGGCACGCAGCTCGTCGTACTCCTTGCGCTTGGCGGGGTCGGACAGCACCTCGTTGGCCTCGGACGCCTCCTTGAAGCGCTCCTCGGCCCTCCTGTCACCCGGATGCTGGTCGGGGTGGTTCTCGCGGGCGATCCTGCGGAACGCCTTCTTGATCTGCTCGGGCTTGGCGTTCTTGGAGACGCCGAGGGTCTTGTAGTAGTCCTTCTCGAGCCAGTCCTTCGTACTCATCGTGGTGGCGCCTCCTCACTGCGTCTCGCAACAATCCTGGTCCACTGGCGGGCGCCGGCCCTAGTCGCCCGCCGGCTCGTCGCCGGTGTCGTCCTCGGCGCAGTCGGTGGCATCGGGCTCGGCCTCCTCGGGCCGCCCGGCCGCCTCGCCGGTCGGCACGGCCACGACGACGCGCGCCGGGCGGATGACCGCTCCGGCCAGCTCGAAGCCCTTCTGCACGACCTCGTGGATGCTCATCTCACCGTCGCCGGGCACGGGCATCTGCATGAGGGCCTCATGGCGGCGCGGGTCGAACTCCTCGCCGGGCTCGCCGAAGGCGGTCAGCCCGTGCCGGCTCGAGACCTTGCCCAGCTCGTCGGCGACCAGCTTGAAACCGCCGGTCAGTTCGCCGTGGGCCTCGGCCTGGACGATGGCGTCCATCACCGGCATGAGGTCCCGGACGACCGACTCGACGCCCTGGTTGCGGGCCACGTCGCGGTCGCGCTCGACGCGTTTGCGGTAATTGACGTACTCGGCCTGCAGCCGCTGCAGGTCCTCGGTGCGCTCGGACAGCTCGGCCCGGGCCGCGGTCAGCGGATCGACCGGCTGGGCCTGCGGCTCGTCCTCGGCCTCCTGCGCAGCCGGCTCCGGCTCGACGGCCGTGTTGTCGGCGGTCCTCGCCAGGAATTCCTCGGGGGTGAGACCGGCGAACTCCTCATCGAGGCCTTCGGCGGGCTCGTTCTGCTCGGCGCCCGGATCGGGAGTCTGGGTCATTGTGTTCGCTCCTCATGGCGGTTGCACCGGGACGACGCCCGGTGCGGCCGCGCGGGGACGGGCCCGCGCGGCGGGTGGCTCTTCACGTTCTGGTTCTGCTCTGTCCGGCCTGCCGGCCGGTGCGCGTATGGTACCGGGCCGGCGGTCCGGGGAGACCGTCCGGGTGACGGGACGGTCTCCCCCGCGGCCATCGGGCGCCGGGGCCGGCCCCGGCGGGCCGCGCACTCGGTCACGTGTCGTGGTCGACGATCTCGGCGTCGACGACGTCGCCGGCGGCCCCGCCGGTGTCGGCACCGCCGGCCGAACCGGAGTCCCCGGCGGGGGCCGATGCGGCGGCCGCCTGAGCGGCCTGGTACATGGCCTGGCCCATGGCCGAGGCCTTCTGGTTCAGGTCGTCCATGGCTGCCCTGACCTCGTCGTCGTTGTCGGTGCCCTTCAGGGCCTCCTTCAACTTCTCGACGGCCTCGGTGACCGGCGCCTTCACGTCGTCGGCGATCTGCTCGCCGTTGTCGGCCAGCAGCTTCTCGGTGCGGAAGACCAGCGCGTCGGCCTCGTTGCGCATCTCGACGGCCTCGCGGCGCTTCTTGTCGGCGGCCTCGTTGGCCTCGGCATCCTTGACCATGCGGTCGATCTCGTCCTTGCTCAGGGCCGAGCCGCCGGTCACGGTCATGGATTGCTCCTTGCCGGTGGCGGTGTCCTTCGCGTAGACGTGCACGATGCCGTTGGCGTCGATGT
>NZ_CAUTOU010000034.1:0-22550 GCF_963539965.1 uncultured Propionibacterium sp. | reverse complement strand
CGACGAGCGCGGTCGCGATGGCGGCGACGCCCTCGCCGCGCCCGAGGAAGCCCAAGTGGTCGGTCGTCGTCGCCGAGACCGACACCGGCGCCCCGAGGGCCGCCGAGAGCACCCGCTCGGCCTCGGCGCGGCGGGCCGCCATGCGGGGGCGCCGGCCGATCACCTGCACCCCGGCGTTCACCGGGCGCCAGCCCCGTCCGGCCAGGCGGCGCACGGTCTCCTCGATGAACGAAACGCCGCTCGCGCCCGCCCACCTGGGGTCGCGGGTGCCGTAGTTGGAGCCCATGTCGCCCAGCCCCGCGGCGCCGAGCAGCGCATCGCATACGGCATGGGCGGCGACATCGCCGTCGGAGTGGCCGGCCAGGCCGGCGGCCTCGCCGGGGAAGTGCAGGCCGGCGCAGTGCATCTCGACGCCCTCGCGCAGGGCGTGCACATCGGTGCCGATCCCGGTACGGATCCGGGGCAGGTCCACGCTCACTCGTTCTCCTGTGGGGCCCGGGCCGGGCGCATCGGGCCGCCTTCCACCTTAGTGAGGCCGGACCGGCGGTGCCATTCGGCCCCGTCGCCACGGGCCCGGGGCCATGGTCGCCGCGTCGGGATCAGGAGGCGAGGACCTCGTCGAGCATGACCTCCGCGCGGTCCTCCTCGACCTTCTCCGCCAGGGCGAGCTCACTCACGAGGATCTGACGGGCCTTGGCGAGCATGCGCTTCTCGCCGGCGGACAGCCCGCGGTCCTTCTCCCGGCGCCACAGGTCGCGGACGACCTCGGCGACCTTGAGGACGTTGCCCGAGTGGAGCTTCTCGACATTGGCCTTGTAGCGGCGCGACCAGTTCGCGGGCTCTTCGATCTGGGGCGCCCGCAGCACGGAGAAGACCTTCTCGAGGCCGGCCTCGTCGACGACGTCGCGGACGCCGACCAGATCGAGGTTGTCGGCTGGGACCCGGACGACCAGGTCGGTCTGGCCGAGGATGCGCAGGACCAGGTAGAGCCTGTCCTCGCCCCTCACCCTGCGCGTCTCGGTGGATTCGACGACAGCCGCCCCGTGATTCGGGTAAACGACGGTCTCACCGACTGCATAATCCATGTTTACAACCCCTCTCCGCAGGTTATTCTACCACGGTATTGAATTGTTGATGAGGACATGCATCCCGTGAGACACGGCAATCAATTCAATGAGCAGCACATTTCTTTCTGAATTCCGGGGAATCGAATTTCATTCCGCGAACTTGTAGCCGAGGCCGCGCACGGTGACCAGCAGCACGGGGCGCGCGGGGTCCTGCTCGATCTTGCCGCGCAGGCGCTTCACGTGGACGTCGAGCGTCTTCGTGTCGCCCACGTAATCCGAGCCCCACACGCGCTCGATGAGCTGACTGCGAGTCAGCACGCGGCCGGCATTGCGGACGAGCAATTCGAGCAGGTCGAACTCCTTGAGGGCCAGTTTCACGGCCCCGCCCCGCACCGTGACCTCGTGGCGCCCGATGTCCATGCGTACACCGCCGGACTCGATGACCTCGGGGACGGGTTCCTCCTCGCGCCCCCTGCGCATGACGGCATGGATCCTCGCCACCAGTTCACGGTGGCTGAACGGCT
Source organism: uncultured Propionibacterium sp. (assembly GCF_963539965.1). Classification (NCBI taxonomy): domain Bacteria; kingdom Bacillati; phylum Actinomycetota; class Actinomycetes; order Propionibacteriales; family Propionibacteriaceae; genus Propionibacterium; species uncultured Propionibacterium sp. The sequence continues at coordinate 20,959 of NZ_CAUTOU010000034.1, read as the reverse complement.
TGGTCACGTAGTCGTCGGCCCCCAGTTCCAGTCCGATGACCTTGTCGATCTCCGAATCGCGGGCGGTGACCATGATGATCGGCACATCGGTGCGCTGACGCAGCGCCCTGCACACCTCGGTGCCGCTCATGCCGGGCATCATGAGGTCGAGCAGCACCAGGTCGGTGCCGTTCGCCTCGAACTCGGCCAGGCCCTGGAGCCCGTCTGCCGCCTGGGCGACCTCGTAGCCCTCGCGGGAGAGCATGAAGGCCATGGCCTCCCTGTAGGACTGCTCGTCCTCGATCACGAGGATCCTCGTCATGGCCCCTCCCCCTGCCGCGCGATGTCGTCGTGCTCGATGAGCGCGGGCAGCCTCATCGTGAAGGTCGATCCCCGCCCGGGCCGGCTCCACAGCCTGATGCTGCCGCCGTGCGCCGCGGCGACGTGCTTGACGATCGACAGACCCAGGCCGGTGCCCCCGTTCTCGCGCGAGCGCGCATAGTCTACGCGGTAGAAGCGCTCGAAGATGCGCTTCTGGTCCTCGGCGCCGATGCCGATGCCGTTGTCGGTGACGGCGACGTCGACCCAGCGGTCGCCGTCCTCGTCGACGGCCCTGACCGTGACGGCGACGCGGGCGCCGGGGTCGGAGTAGCTGATGGCGTTCTCGACCAGGTTCGACAGCGCCACGCGCAGTTGGCGCCTGTCGCCGATGACGCGCAGCCCCTTGTCGCCCGCGATCGAGAAGTGGATCCCGCGAGCCTGGCAGGACTCGCCGGCGCGCACGGCGGCGGTCTCGACGACCTCGTCGATGCCGACCGGCGCGGCGTCGCCGAGCGGGTCGTCGGACTGCAGGCGGTTGAGCTCGATGATCTGCTGGACGAGCTCTCCCAGGCGGGTGCTCTCGGAGATCATGCGGCCGGCGAAGTGGCGCACGGCCTCGGAGTCGTCGGCCGCCTCCTGGACGGTCTCGGCGAGCACCCGCAGGGCGCCGACCGGCGTCTTGAGCTCATGGGAGATGTTGGTGACCAGATCGCGTTTGGACTCGTCCACCCGGATGAGGGCGCTGCGGTCGTCGCCGACGAGGAGGACGGCCTCGCGCTCGAGCGGACGGATGCTCACCTGCAACTGGCGGGACGGGCCGTCACCGACGGCGCCCAGCGTCACCTCGCGGTCGGTGCCCTCGCCGATGCGGCGCACGGTGCGCGCGGCATCGAGCACCTCGCCGATTCCGATGCGGGTGCCGCGCACCAGGCCGATGGTCCGAGCCGAGGCGTTCGCGTAGAGGAGCTCGTCATGGGGCCCGGCGATGACGACGGGCTGGCGGAAGGCGTCCAGGACGAGGGGCACCTCCGGGTCGACCACGGGCGGCCGCTCGGCCATGCGCACCCGGGCCCGGTAGCCCCAGGCGAACACCAGCGCGAGCGCCGCTCCCGTCATCGCGCCCAGCACGAAGCCGAGCAGCACCGTCACCGAGGGGCCCACGGGGGAGATTCTACGGGGCGGCCCCGCACGGGGCCCGGCGCGAGAGGGCGCGCGGGTCGGGGCACCGCGGCCCGGCGCACAGCGTCTTGGTTGCGGCCGCGGGTGATGCGAGACTGGCAGAAGCGCCGCCGGGCCAATCACGCCGGCCATGCGGCCCGGTGCCGAAGGAGGGGCGATGCCGCAGTCCTACCACTGCGAGCTGGACGAGATCGTCGACGAGCTCGTGACCATGTCGGACTCGGTGCAGATCGCGGTGCGCGACGCCACCCGAGCGCTCCTGGAGGCCGACGCCTCCATCGCCGAGCGCGTGATCAGCGGGGACGCCCGCATCGACGCCATGCACGACCGCCTCGAGCACCGCTGCTTCAGCCTGCTCGCCCGCTCCACCCCGGTGGCCGGCGAGCTGCGCACCATCGTCGCCGCCATGCAGGTGATCGCCGACATCGGCCGCACCGGCGACCTGGCGGCCCACGTCGCCGAGATAGCCCGCATGCGCTACCCCGAGCGCGCCGTCCCGGAGCCGCTCGTCCCGAACTTCACGCGCATGTCGCAGGTGGCCCAGGAGATGGTCGGCAAGGCGGGGCGCACCCTGCTCGAACGCGACACCGACACCGCGGCCGCCCTCGCCGGCGAGGACGACGAGATGGACGAGCTGCGCACCGAGCAGTTCCGTCTCATCGCCTCGGACGACTGGGGCTTCGGGGCCGAGGCGGCCGTGGACACGGCCCTGCTCGGGCGCTACTACGAGCGGATCGCCGACCACGCGGTGGCGATGGGCGGTCGGACCATCTACATCATCACGGGCGAGGCGCCCGAGGGCGAGGACTGGCCCACCACCTGAGGGAACCGGGGCGTCGGTGCCGCCCGTGGGCCACGGGCCCATGGGGCTGAAGGGTTCCGTGCGCCGCCCGCGGCCCCCGGCCGGCCGTCCGGGACGGGGAGGGGCCCGGCCGAGGCGTGTAGGGTCGAGGCATGGCGAGCGAATTGACGTTGAACAATGGCGTGGCGCTGCCCGGTATCGGGTTCGGCGTCTTCCAGAATCCTCCCGAGCAGACCGCGGCGGCCGTCGAGACCGCCTTGAGAACCGGCTACCGCCACATCGACACGGCGGCCGCCTACGGCAACGAGCGCGAGGTGGGCGAGGGGCTGCGCCGCTCGGGCCTGCCGCGCGAGGACGTCTTCATCGAGACCAAGGTGTGGGTGAGCGACTACGGCTTCGACCAGACCCGGCACGCCTTCGAGAAGGCCAGCGCGAAGCTGGGTCTCGAGGTGATCGACCTGTTGATCCTGCACCAGCCGATGCCGCACTACTTCGACAGGACGGTGGCAGCCTATCGGGGCCTCGAAAAACTGCTCGCCGATGGCAGGGTGCGGGCGATCGGCGTGAGCAATTTCATGCCCGAGGACCTCGAGCGCCTCATCGAGCGGACCGACGTGGTGCCGGCGGTGAACCAGGTGGAGCTCCACCCCTATTTCAGCCAGCCCGACGTGCAGGCCGCCGATGCCAGCCACGGCGTGCTCACCCAGGCGTGGTCGCCGATCGGCGGGATCACCTTCTACTCCGGCTGGGGAGAGGGCCGCAAGTCCGTCATGGACGACCCCGTGCTGGCCCGGATCGCCGAGGCGCACGCCAAGAGCCCGGCCCAGGTGATGCTGCGTTGGCACGTGCAGGAGGGGCGTTCGGCCATTCCGAAGTCGACGAACCCGACCCGCATCGCCGAGAACTTCGACGTCTTCGGGTTCGAGCTCGCCGACGACGAGATCGCCCTCATCGACGGGCTCGACACCGGTGTGCGCAACGGCCCCGACCCGCGCGGGCGCAATGAGGGCTACTGGGACATGAAGATCCCCGAGGCCTGAACGTCCTCCGGGCGGGCGCCCGGCGCCGGTGAGGTCCGACCGCCGGCAGAGCCCCGGAGTCGGCGCGCCCCACGCACCTGCCCGGCCCCTCAGCCCTCATCGCGCCCCTTGACCCCCTGGCCCTTCTCGCGCTCCCGCTCGGCGATCTGGCTCTCCAGGTACTGGCCGCCGGGCACGTGGCGCAGCACGCGGCGCCCGCTGTGACGGCCGAGCGTCGCGCGCGCCTTCCACAGGGCCTCGGCGATCGTCATGTCCGCCGGCTCGGTGACCTTCATGGACATGCGCGAGCCGGGCACCAGGACGACCCGGTGGCCGGCCAGCTCGGCGCAGGAGACGTCATCGGTGAACCGCTCACCGGCGGCGGCCATGCGCTCGTGCGCGGCGAGGATGACGTCCAGGGGGAAGCCCTGGGGCGTCTGGACGGCGCGAAGGGCGGAGCGGTCGACCGGGGCACTGCGGCCCTGATCGTCGAGCCTGCGCACGGAGTCGGCGACGCCGATGACGGGGGCGACGGCCTCGGCGCCGCCCCGGACGGCCTCGATGACGTCCTCGACGACGGGAGCCGGCACCATCGGCCGCACGGCGTCGTGGATGAGGACCGCCCCGGCCCTGCTCATCTCCGCGTGGTCGCGGACGGCTCGCAACCCGTTGCGGGCGGACTCCTGGCGGCTCGCGCCACCGGGCACCTGGATGACGGGGATCGGCAGGGCCGCCTTCACCAGGCCCAGCTCCCTGGCGACCCTGTCGTTCACGACGACGACGGCGTGCGTGCAGCCGCCGGCGGCCATGGCCTCGATCGACATGTTCATGAGCGCGTGGCCGGTGATCCTCAGAGCCGGTTTGGGGACCGGCCCCCCGTACCGAATCCCCAGACCAGCGCCGAGGATGACGGCGACCACTGGCTGTGACATGCCCCTGAGTCTGCCACAGGGCCGGGACCTCCCCCGGCCCGGGCGGCAGCGCGCGACGGCCAAGGGAACCATCTGCACATAATTTCGTTATTGCAAGACTTTATGCACTGCGCGATCATCGAAGAGTCCATCTGCATATATTCCTTATCTTATGCAATTAATTGCATAGTCAGATGAGGGACAGGCCCATGAGCACAGCAGCGCCGCAGCCCGTCCGCGGGCCGTTCCTCATCGTCAACCCGAAGGCCTACCTCGGCAGCGCGGACACCGATGCCCAGTGCAGGGCCATCGCCACGATGGGCCCGGACATCATGATCTGCGAGCCCACTGCGGCGATCGGCACCGGCAGAATGGGCGCCGGCGACTACACCGAGCGCACCACCGGGATCGTCAAGGGCGTCGACCCGAGCATCCTCGTCATCCAGACCGCCGGGGTGACCAGCGCCGCCGACGTCGCCCGCGTGCTCGCCCAGGGCGCGGACGGCTCCGGGGGCACGAGCGGCATCGTCGAGCACCCCGATCGGCGCCAAGTGCTGACCGAGATGCTCACCGCCGTCGCCGCCCACAGGACGTCGCACTCCTGAGACCGGGCCCCGGACCCGCGCATCGCACACCCGATCGTTCGAGGAAACGACATGATCATCGGTCTCCCCGAGGCGCTCGAGTACGCCGAGCGGAACGACATCGGCATCGCCGCCTCGGGCATCACCAATGGCCTCGTCGCGGTGATGAGCCCCCATACGACCTGCTCGGTCTACTACGACGAGTGGGCGCACGACACCGCCGGGGACGGCTCGGACTTCCTGCAGCACGACCTCAACCGCGCACTGGGCCTGATCCGCCCCGACCAGATCCGGTTCCCGCCGGCCGAGGACTACTCCTACCCCGGCACCAGGCACTTCGAGGAGGTCGAGAGCTGGCCGAACGCCGAGGAGTACCTGCCCGGCGGCGGAGGTCATCGGCCGGGCCAAGACCGATCTGAAGGCCGGCCTGACCTTCGAGGGCATGGGCGGTCACCACTTCTACGGCCATGCACCGCTGGCCGACAAGGCCCGCGAGATGGACCTCGTGCCCATCGGGCTGCTGGAGCACTCGAAGCCGAAGACCGACAAGGGGGTCGACGAGATGATCACCTACGACGGCATCGAGATCGATCGCACCCGCCCGCTGGTCGCCATGCGCTTCCTGCAGGACTCCATGGCCGCCCGGGGCGTCCTCGGATGAGCGCATGACCGCCTGAGAAGCCCGCTTCTCAATAGAATGATGGGAGTCGGGGGGCCGGGCCCCGACTCCCATCATTCATGGTCACAAGTCCATCAAGCACCCCCGAGTCCACAGGGTTAGGAAGACCCCCATGCCTGCCAAGAGAGACCAGCAGCTGCTCATCGATGCCGCGCGCCTCTACTACGTCGAAGGCCTCGACCAGGGCCAGGTCGGCGCGCGGCTCGGCCTGTCCCGCTCGAGTGTGTCGCGCATCCTGCACGAGGCCCGCTCCAGCGGCCTGGTGCGGATCCACATCGTCGGGGACGACCGGACGGCGCGCAACGGCGACCTCGAGCAGCGCCTGAGCCGGGCCTTCGGCCTGCGCGAGGCCCTCGTGGCCGACGCCTCGTCCGGCGCCGACCGCGTCGCCCCGGTCGCCCGGCTGGCCGGCGAGGCCTTCACCCGCCTGGCCTCCAGCGCCTCGAGGATAGGTTTCAGCTGGGGACTGACCGTCGCCCGGCTCATCGACCTGCTGCCCGACACCCCGCTGCGCCCCGACACCCGCATCGTCCCGCTCGTGGGGGGCATGCCGACACTCGACAGCGCGCCGTCGGGCAATTCGCATCTGCAGATCCTGGCCGACAAGTGCGGTGCGGTCGCCGGGCGCTTCGACGCCCCGGCCATCGTGGAGTCGGCGATCACGCAGCAGGCCATGATGCACGAGTCCTCGGTGCAGGCCTCGCTGGCCCAGGCCCGCTCCTGCGATCTGGGCTTCGTGGGCATCGGCAACTACGAGGTGCAGACCTCGCGGGCCGTCATGAGCGCCATGAAGCTCAGCCGCGACGAGAAGTCGATCGTCGAGAGCGCCCACCCGGTCGGCGACATGCTGGGCCGCTACTTCACGATCGAGGGCGTCCCCCTGGGCCCGCCCACCTCGGAACGCGTCATCGGCATCGACCTGGACGATCTGGAACGGATCGGGACGGTCGTCGGCCTGGCCACCGGCAGGGCGAAGACCACCGGTGCGCTCGGCGCGCTGCGCACCGGGGCGCTCGACATCCTGGTCGTCGACGACGTGCTGGCCGAGTCCCTGCTGATGACGGCGGCCTGAGACGGCCCGGGTCCCTCTACTTCCTGCCCTGCGCGGCAACGGCCCTCTGCCCGGCCTCGGCGGCCTCGGGGTCGAGGTAGCGGCCGCCGGGGACGACGGGCCGCAGGTCGTCGTCGAGCTCGTAGAGGAGCGGGATGCCGGTGGGGATGTTCAGACCCGAGATGGTCTCGTCGTCGATCCCGTCGAGATGCTTGACGAGGGCGCGCAGCGAGTTGCCGTGGGCGGCGACCAGGACCGTCCGGCCGGCCCGCAGGTCCGGGACGATGTCGGACTCCCAGTAGGGCAGCATGCGGGCGACAACGTCCTTGAGGCACTCGTGGAGCGGACGCTCGGCCTCGGGCACGTCGGCGTAGCGGACGTCGCGGAACTGGCTCCACTCGCCGTCGGGATCGATCGGAGGCGGCGGCACGTCGTAGCTGCGGCGCCACGCCATGAACTGGTCCTCGCCGTACTTCTCGCGGATCTCGGCCTTGTTGAGCCCCTGGAGGGCGCCGTAGTGGCGCTCGTTCAGACGCCAGCTGCGCCTGACGGGGATCCAGTGGCGGTCGCACCTGTCCAGTGCGAGGTAGGCGGTGTGGATCGCGCGCCGAAGCAGCGAGGTGTGGACGACATCGGGCAGCAGCCCCTGCTCGGCGAGCAGCTCGCCGCCGCGGGTGGCCTCGCCCACGCCCTTCTCGTTGAGATCGACATCGACCCAGCCGGTGAACAGATTCTTCGAGTTCCATTCGCTCTCGCCGTGGCGGAGCAGGATCAGCTTCGAGGTCATGGCCCGAGTCTACCGGCCGGGGCGCCGCCCGGACCCCGGGATCGGGCGCGTCCGCACCTCGGGACGGTCCACGGAGCACCTCGGGACGGTCCACGGACCGTACTAATCTGGGGGACGGACCACGGCACAGTGCCAACGGCACACGACCAGGCAGCGGGGAGAGCCATGACGCAAGGCGATATGTCGCCGCTGGCACGCGCCACCACCCACGACGCCCCCGGTCGTCCCCGCGATCCGCTCGTCGAGCCGCGCGCGCTCACCGCCGCCCTCGAGATCTACGGCCAGCACGGCTGGTCAGGTTTCACGATGGGGCGCGTGACGATGCTGGCGCGCGTGGGCAAGTCGTCCATCTACCGTCGCTGGCCGGACCGCGTCGAGCTGCTGACGGCCGCCTTCGAGCGCACGGCCCTGCTCTTCGAGCTGGACGACGGCCGCCTGGCCGGGCTGCCCTTCCAGGAGCAGCTGCTGACGATGGTCCAGCATCGCCTGTACACGTACACCACGCCCACCGGCACGGCGATCATCCGCCTCCAGGTCGAGCATCACTGCGGCCCCGACGAGGTCGGCGAGATCTGGGAGAGCACGCTCTCGCGCTTCCGCAACGGCCTGCGCATCCTGCTCGCCGAGGCCCATGTGACGAGCCGACTGCGCCCCGAGGCCTCGCCCGATCTGCTGGCCGAGGCGCTCGAGGGCAGCATGATCATGCACGCCCTGACGGCGCCCTTCCCCACGATGAGCACCGCCAATGTCAACGAGCAGTCGTTCGCGCTCGTCAGACAGGTCATCGGACCCTGGTTGACCGATCCGATAACGATGCCCGCCACCGCCCGCCCGCTGCCCCCGATCATCGGCGCGAATGCGCGCCCCGCATGATCCGTGTCACGATGGGGCCCATGAATTCAACGAAGACCGCGGTCGTCACCGGAGCATCCAGCGGTATCGGCGCCGCCACCGCCCGTAGGCTCGCCGCCGAGGGCTTTCACGTGATCTGCGCGGCCCGCCGCCTCGACCGGCTGAGCGCCCTGGCGCAGGAGATCGGCGGCACGGCCGTCCAGTGCGATGTCACATCCCAGGAATCCGTCGGCGCCCTGGTCGAGGCCGTCGGCGACGGCCTCGACGTCCTGGTCAACAATGCGGGCGGGGCCTTCGGCGTCGACCGCATCGAGGACGCCGACATGGCCGACTGGGAGCGCATGTACGCCATCAACGTGATCGGCTCGGCACGTGTCGTCCAGGGCCTCCTCCCGGCCCTCGAGAGGGCCGGGGGCACGATCATGATCGTCACCTCGACCGCCGCCGAGTACCCGTACGTCGGCGGCGCCGGGTACTGCGGCGTCAAGGCCGCCGAGCGCGACATCGCCGGCGGCCTGCGCCTCGAGCTTGGCGGCCGTCCGATCCGCGTGCTGGAGATCTGCCCCGGGATGGTCAAGACCGACGAGTTCTCCCTGGTGCGCCTGGGCGGGGACCGGTCGGCGGCCGACGCCGTGTACGAGGGCGTGGCCGAGCCGCTGCTGGCCGAGGACATCGCCGACGCGATCTCCTGGGCCGTCACCCGTCCGCCGCACGTGAACGTCGACCGCATCGTCATCCGGCCCCGCGCCCAGGTGAGCAACCACAAGGTCTACAAGGGCTGAGCCCGCCGTCCGCACCCATGACGAACACCGGTGACGAACACCGGGCCCCGTGCGCACGTGCCCGCGGCATCGAGTGAGGAACGCGGTGCTCGCGGGCCGGGCGGAGGACCGGACGGGGCAGCGGAGGGCCCCGCACCACACGCAGTGGTGCGGGGCCCTCCGCCTGTCCGGCGTCCTCAGCCGATCTTGATGAGGCCCTGGCCGCCCTGGACGGCCTGACGGGCCTCGACGAGGATCTTCTCGACGGTGCCGTCGGCGGGGGCCTGGATCTCGGTCTCCATCTTCATGGCCTCGAGGATCGCGACGACCTGTCCGGTCTTCACGGGGTCGCCCTCGGCCACGAGGATCCTGGACACGGTGCCGGCCAGCGGTGCGGGGATCTCGCCCTCGCCCGCGGCGGCCCCGCCATTGCCGCCCGTGGCGGCCGGGGCGGGGGCGGCGCCACCGGCACCGCCGCCGAACAGGATCGTGCCCATCGCATTGTTCTGGGTCTTGTCGACATCGACATCGACGTCGTAGGCGACGCCGTTGACGGTTACCTTCAGCTTCATGTCAGTCTCTTCCGGGTCAACGAATGGAATGGTTCTGAAGAGCCCTGCGGCCCTGGCGGACCCAGTTCGGGCTCGGGGCGAAACGAACGGCCTGGACCGATCCGTCGTTGCCCAGATAGGCGGACACGGCAGCCGAGACAGCCACCAGGACGTCCTCCGGGATACCCGGACTGGCCGCCTTCAACGAACTCACCTCGGCCTCGAGCGCGGACAGGCGCTTGTTGAGCGTCGCGATCACGAGATCCTTCTCACTGTCGGACATGTTCTTCAACTCCTCCCGATCAGCAGGGCATGTTGCCGTGCTTCTTGGCCGGGCGGGGCTGACGCTTGGTGGCGTACATCTCCAGCGCGGCGGCGATCTTGCGGCGGGTGTCGGCCGGGTCTATCACGTCGTCGACCTGGCCGCGGGCGGCGGCCACGTACGGCGTGTTGAACGCATCGCGGTACTCCTCGATCTTCTCGGCACGGGTGGCGGCGGGATCCTCGGCTGCGGCGATCTCCTTGCGGAAGATCACGTTGGCGGCGCCGTCGGCACCCATCACGGCGATCTCGGCGGTGGGCCAGGCGTAGACGGCGTCGGCGCCCAGGTCGCGGTTGCACATGGCCAGATAGGAACCGCCGTAGGCCTTGCGGAGCACCACGGTGACCTTCGGCACGGTGGCCTCGGAGTACGCGTACAGCATCTTCGCGCCGTGGCGGATGATGCCGCCGTACTCCTGCTGGACGCCGGGCAGGAAGCCGGGGACGTCCACCAACTGCACCAGCGGGATGTTGAACGAGTCGCAGAAGTTGATGAACTCGGCGGCCTTGTCGGAGGCGTCGATGTCGAGGCAGCCCGACATCACCTTCGGCTGGTTCGCCACGACGCCGACCGTGCGCCCGTTGACGCGGGCGAAGGCGGTGACGATGTTGGTGGCCCAGCCGGCCTTGACCTCCAGGTAGTCGCCCCAGTCGACGATCCGGGAGATGACGTCGCGGACGTCGTAGCCCTTCGTGCCCTCGATCGGAACGATCTCGCGCAGCTCCTCGCACGGGGAGACGTCGTTGTTCGGGCTGACGAACTCGGCCTCCTCGGTGTTGTTCTGCGGCAGGAAGCTCAGGAGCTTCCTGGCGATCAGCACAGCGGCATCATCGTCCTCGGCCACGAAGTGGATGTTGCCGCTGGTGGTCATGTGGGCGTCGGCGCCACCGAGCTGGTCGGCCGTGACCTCCTCGCCGGTGACCGACTTGATGACGGCGGGGCCCGTGATGAACATGTGGGCCTTCCTCGTCATGATGATGAAGTCGGTCAGCGCCGGGGAGTACGAGGCGCCTCCGGCGCAGGGGCCGGCGATGATGGCGATCTGCGGGACGACGCCGGACAGCTTGACGTTCGCGAAGAACATCTTGCCGTAACCGGACAGCGAGTCGATGCCCTCCTGGATCCGGGCGCCGCCCGAATCGTAGAAGAACAGGAACGGCGTGCCGGTGAGCAGCGCCTGCTCCATCGTCTCGACGACCTTGGTCGACTGGGTCTCGCCGGCCGAGCCGCCCATGACGGTGAAGTCCTGGGAGGCGACGTGGACGGGGCGGCCGAAGATCGTGCCGCGGCCGGTGACCACGCCATCGGCGGGTACGACGGCCCTGTCCATGCCGAACAGCGTGGTGCGGTGCCTGCGGAAGGCCCCGACCTCGTCGAACGAATGGGTGTCGAGCAGATTGTCGATGCGCTCGCGAGCGGTCTGCTTGCCGCGCTCGCGCTGCTTCTGCAAGCGGGACTCGCCGCCGCCGAGCTCGATGGTGCGGCGCTGCCCGGCGAGCTGCTCCACGCGCTCGGCCATGGTGTCGGCCAGCTTGATGTCGTTGTTAGCCATGGTTGGCGATCACCTTCACGCGGGCTCGACGGTGACCTCGTGGCAGGTGCCACCGACGGTCACGTTGTAGCTGATGGGACCGGAGACGGCGGCCGATGCGGTGCCCTCGGCCTCGGCCTTGAGCTGCGCCTCGGACAGACCGACGTTCTTGGGGCCCTCGGCACGGTGCTCGAAGAAGGTCGGAGCGACCCCCGGGAACAGCGCGTAGGTGAGGACGTCCTCGTCGGAGCCGTTGAACCCGGGGAGCTTCGAGGCCTCCTCGACCTGCTTGTCCCACTCGGGCTCGAGCAGATCGGCCGGGCGGCAGGTGATCGGCCTCTTGTCGGTCTGCTCCTCGGCGAGCTCGGCGACCTCGGCGTCGCGCTCGGCGGGGCTGGCCCCGTAGTAGCCGAGCATGAGGTCGGCGAACTCGCCGGTCATGCGCTTGTAGGGGCCCATGAGGACGTTGAACACGGCCTGGGTGCCGACGATCTGGCTCGACGGGGTGACCAGGGGCGGGTAGCCGGCGGCCTTCTTGACCTTGGGGACCTCCGCCATGACCTCGTCGATGCGGCTCTCGGCGCCCTGGGCGCGCAGCTGGGACTCCATGTTGGAGAGCATGCCGCCGGGAATCTGCGAACTGAAGATGTTCGTGTTGACGAGGGTCTTCGACTCGAAGTTGCGGTACTTCGGACGAATGGCCCGGAAGTGGTCGCGGATCTTGATGAGACGATCCGTGTCGAGGCTGGTGGTGTAGCCGGTGCCCTCGAGCATCTCGACGAGCGACTCGGTCGGATTGTGGCCCGGGCCGAGCGACATGGAGCTGATCGCGGAGTCGACGACGTCGGCGCCGGCCTCGATGGCCTTCATGAGGGAGACCAGGGTGACGCCCGTGGTGGAATGGCAGTGGACGTTGATCTGGACGTCCTTGCCGTAGGTGTCCTTGATGCCCTTGACGATGTCGTAGGCGGGCTGCGGCTTCAGCAGCGCGGCCATGTCCTTGAAGGCGATGGAATCGGCGCCCATGTCGAGGAGCTGGCCGGCCAGCTTCACGTAGCCCTCGGTGGTGTGGGCGGGGCTGATCGTGTAGCAGATGGTGCCCTGCGCATGCTTGCCGGCCTTCTTGACGGCGGCCATCGCGTGCTCCATGTTGCGCGGGTCGTTCATGGCGTCGAAGACGCGGAAGACGTCCATGCCGTTCTCGGCGGACTTATCCACGAAGCGGTCGACGACCTCATCGTTGTAGTGGCGGTACCCGAGCAGGTTCTGGCCACGCAGGAGCATCTGCAGGCGGGTGCTCGGCATCAGCTTGCGGAAGGTGCGCAGACGCTCCCACGGATCCTCGTTGAGGAAGCGGATGCAGGAATCGTACGTGGCACCGCCCCAGCACTCGACGGACCAGTAGCCGGCGGCATCGATGTCGGCGCAGGCCTCGACCATGTCCTCCATGGCCATGCGGGTGGCGAACAGACTCTGATGGGCATCGCGCAGCACAAGTTCGGTGACACCGATCTCACGCGGCTCGGAAACCTCAATTTCTCGCGGACTCATGGCCACATCCTCCCACGTCCGGCCCAGATCGGCAGCATCGGGGCCCGGTAAGGGGCGCCGGGCGGGCGCCCCGCACGACGGGCCAATGGTCGTTGTCGGCAGGGCGACGGGACCCGAACATCGTTCAATCCGGCGGGCGGGACGCACCGCCACCTGGCCGCGGCGCGCCACCCGCTTCGGCCCGGGTCGGCTGGTCCGGCTCATCCATGTGGTGATCGGGGCGCGCTGCGCGCCGGTGCGATGCGGTGTACTTGGAGCATGATCGTCGAACTCGCCTACATCCGTTCCCGTGACGCCGAGGCGGTCGGCAGAACCGCCGCCCGCCTCGGCGAGCGCCTGCGCAATGGGGTCGAGGTGGCGCCCGGCTTCGTCGTCACGACCGACGACCTGGCCGGGCTCGCCCGGCGCGAGGGCCTGGCCGCCAGGATCGAGGGCCGGCCGGCCGAGGAGGCCGCCGCCGTCGCGGCCGAGGCCGTCGACGCCGCAGAACTGCCGGCCGACCTGGTCGAGGACCTGACCGAGAGCTACGCGGCGCTGGGCCGCGACGCCTGGGTGACCGTGCAGCCCTCCCCCGCCGAGCGCGACCTGGGCGTGAGCCGCGACGTCCTGGGTCCGGTCCGGGGCGTCGACGAGGTGTGGGCGCTGATCCGCCGGGTATGGGGCTCGCTGTGGGCGCCCGAGGCCGTCGTCAGACGCGCCGATAAGGGCGTCGACGACCCGCAGGACAAGCTCGCCGTCCTGGTGCAGCGGGCCGAGGCGCCGGCCGAGGACACCGAGTCCGCCGGAAAGGCCGGGGAGACGGCCCCCGGGGCCGCCCCCGCCGGGCCAGCGGGGCCCCCGGCCAAGGGGACCCGGGCCGCCGAACCCGCCCGGGAGGCCGCGGCGGACGAGGAGGACCAGACCACCGCAGAACCCGAAGCCGCCCTCGCGGAGACCGAGGAGGAGGCCGCTGGAGAGGAGGCCGCCGAGGCCGAACCGGCTGCGGAACCCGTGGCGGAGGCCATCGGCACGGAGACCGTCGGGGAATCCGCGTCTCGGGGCGGACCCGCCGCCGAGGCGGCCGGGCAGGCCGGCCCCTCGCAGGCCCGGGCACACGGCCCCGGGAACGAGTCGGCCTCCGGCGCGAGCGCCGGGCCGTCCGGCCGGCCCCGCTGGGTCGTCATCGGCCTGGTCTCGTTCGTCCTGCTGCTCGTCGTCAGGCACCTGCGCCGCCGCTGAGCGGCGGTCCGCGGGCCGCCTCCCCGGCTCCGGTATGATCCAGCCATCGCCCCGAGACGCACCGGAGGAGACCATGCCCGAGCCGTCCTCGCTGTTCTCGCATCTGAGAAGACCCGTTGTCACTCCGGGGATCCTTCGCAAGGCCGAGCAGGGGCTCCACGAGGAGGGCCGGCGCCGCACCGACAGCATCGAGGAGCACCTCGACTACGTGAGGCACGTGGCGGAGGCGGCCCGCACGACCGCGGCGATGCTCGCCCGCCGCAAGACACCGGGCGAGCGGGTCACGGTGCTGTTCCTCGTGCACCACCCCGAGGCCTGGTACTCGCTGGCGCGGGTGCACGAGCTGATGGCCTCCGACCCCGACTTCGAGGTGGTCGCGGCGAGCCTGCCGCGCCGCTTCCCGGGCGCCGACGGCTACCGCGACGAGGGCTTCGTCAGCGAACGCCTCGACCACTTCGGCGTGGAGCACCTGCGGTTCAACAGCCGCGACCCGTTCATGGACCTGGACGTCATCCGCATGATCGACCCGGACATCATCTTCCGGCAGTCCCAGTGGGACAACGACGTGCCCCCCGCGTTCGCCACCGATGAACTGCGCTTCGCGCGCCTGTGCCAGGTGCCGTACGAGTTGCTGAACTTCATCGTCAACATCGTCGAGGACGACGGCCTGAACACCGCGGTCGACAGCGCCTTCCACCGCAATGCCTGGGCCGTCTTCTGCGCGAGCGACGAGGTGCGGGCGGAGACGGCGGCGCAGACTCCGGCGACCCGTGCCCGGCAGTTCGTCGCCACCGGGCATCCGAAGGCCGACATCCTGAGCGCGGTGGCCCGGCTCGGCCCCGACCCGGGCCACCGCTTCACCGTCCTGTGGTCGGCGCACCACAGCGTGGGCGACGACTGGATCAGGTTCGGGACCTTCGCCGAGGCCGCCCCGCAGATGGTCGAGCAGGCGCGGAACCACCCCGAGTGGGACTTCGTCTTCAGCGCCCACCCGGCCCTGCTCACCAAGATGGACGAGCACGAGCCTCCCCTGTCCGGCCCGCTGGTGGCCGACTTCCGGCGCGAGTGGGGCTCGCTCCGGAACGCCTCGGTGTTCGGCGGGGGCGACTACGCCGACCAGTTCCGCAACAGCGACGTGCTGGTCTGCGACGGCGTGAGCTGGCTCGCCGAGTACCAGCTCACGGACAGGCCGGTCGTCTTCCTGGAGCGCGAGGACCACCGGCCCTTCAGCGCGCTGGGCGAGCGGATCATCGCCGGTGTGAACCGGGTGCCGAGCGCGGCCGAGGCATTCCGGCTGGTCGAGGCCCTGGCCTGCGGCGAACCCGATCCCAGGCGGGCCGAGCGCCGGCAGAACGCCCTGGCACTGCGCGGCGACGGGCACGCGGCCGAGAACATCATCGCGGCCATCAAGGCCAAGCTGACCGACGAGGGCTGGCGGCGCTGAACGGCACGCCCCGGCCCCCGTGGATCCCGGCCGTGGTCGGGGGCGAGCGGACGGCCCTGGCCGATCACCTCCTCCAGGGCGCGCGGGCGCCTCCGGTCGGCCAGCGGCCGCGCCGGACCGGCGCGGCCGGCACCGGTCGCCGGGGCGTCGAAG
Source organism: uncultured Propionibacterium sp. (assembly GCF_963539965.1). Taxonomy (NCBI): domain Bacteria; kingdom Bacillati; phylum Actinomycetota; class Actinomycetes; order Propionibacteriales; family Propionibacteriaceae; genus Propionibacterium; species uncultured Propionibacterium sp. The sequence continues at coordinate 5,264 of NZ_CAUTOU010000034.1, read as the reverse complement.
AGGGCGGGAGCGTCCCCGGCGCTCATCTCCAGGCCACGGGGCAGCACGGACGAAATGAGCTGAGCGGCCCCCGATCCAGTCACGAAGCCCCGTCCCGCGCGCTCCCACTCGGGAAGAGGAGCACGGCCAGCACCGCGCCGGCGAGGAACACCGCGCCGCCCACTCTGAAGGCGGCCGTATAACCGGCAACCGTCGATGCTGGATCGGTTGCGGCCCCTGTACGGGCCAGGGCGACCGAGGACAGCAGCGATGTGCCGATGGCCGTGCCGAACTGCTGCAGTGTGCTCACCACGCCCGAGCCGGCACCCGCATGGTCGGGTCGCAGCCCGAGCGTCGAGGTGGCCATGCCGGAGGCGAAGACGATGCCGTAGCCGAGGCCGACGACGGCCAGCGCGGGAGCCAGGGTCGTCCAGTAGGAGCTGGTGGGCGTCAGGAGCGAGAGCCAGAGGGCCCCTGAAGCACCGATGAGCATGCCGAGCGGAACGATCGCCCGCGCCCCGATCCTGGGCAGGAGTACAGCATTGGCGAGCATCGCGGCAACGATCGTCGCGACGACCATAGGCATGAACCCCAGTCCGGCGGTCAACGCGTCGAAACCGAGAATGCGCTGCAAGTAGAAAGTGATGAAGTAGAAGACGCCCGCAGCAGCCAGCCCCGGTACGACGATCGACAGGTAACCGGCGACGCGGATGCGCGAGGCCAGGACGTCGAGCGGCAGGAGCGGCACCCGCACCCGCGACTCGACGAGGACGAACACACCGAGCAGCACGACGGCCGCAGCGAACAGGCCGACGGTCCGGACCGAGAGCCAACCGCTCACGGCGACCTGCGAAGCCCCGAAGACAAGGCTCGACAGGCCAAGAACGGCAAGAATCGCGCCCGGGGCGTCAACACGGCCGCCCCTGCCGGGCTCCCCGGACGCGGTTCCCCCCAGCACGATGACGGCACCAGCCACCGCGGCCAGCGCGAAGGGTACGAGGAGGAAGAAGCACCAGCGCCACGACAGGAACCGGGTCAGCGCGCCACCGGCGAGCAGACCGATACCGGCTCCCGCGCCGGAGATCGCGCTGAAGACGCCGAATGCCCTGGCTCGCTCACCCGGCTCGGTGAAGGTCGTCGCAAGGATCGAGAGCGTTGCCGGGGCGAGGACAGCGCCCGAGGCGCCTTGCAGGACACGACCCGCGATGAGTACCGGGAACGACCACGCAGCACCTGCCAGCGCGGAGGCGAGCGCGAACCCCAGAAGACCGATGACGAGCATCCGCCGGCGCTCGAAGAGGTCACCGAGACGGCCACCGAGCAGAAGCAGCGCCGCGAAGGCCAGTGTGTATCCCGAAATGATCCACTGACGCTGGGTATCGGCCAGGCCGAGCGCGATCTGCGCCTGCGGCAACGCAATGTTGGCGATGTTCACCGACAGGTTGACCATGAGCTGGGCAAGACCTATGGTCGCGAGGATCAATCCCCTCGAACCCGATCCGGCACCCCCTCGGCTGCCGCCCGTCGCACTGCGCCCAGCGCCTCCGGTCGTCGTCATGTTCCGAATGATCGTCACCGGACCCTCCCCGCGGCACCCTGCCGCTCGTGCGGTGCACCCACCGCTGTGTTGATATGACAACAATAGAGTGACCATGTTGCCGCGTCAACACACTCATGGGAGAATCGGCCCATGCCAACAGAACACCCGGAGATGGACGATGATCAGATCCACGAGATCTGGGTGCAGTGGAAGAGGGCCCACCGCTATGTCGACGAGGCGGTCGTCAGCGCCTCCACCGAGGCGTCCGGCCTGACCCAGGCCGAGCTCTCAGTGCTCCTGCGGCTGGGCGCCGCGCCTGGGGGACTGCGCCAGCACACACTGGCCGAAGCGCTCGAATGGCATCGCAGCAGACTGTCCCACCAGCTCACCCGCATGGAAACGAGAGGCCTCGTGGAACGCGCAGGGAGTGAGGACCATGGTGTCATGGTCCGACCGACCGAGGAGGGCCTGCGCAAGCTGAACAGCGCACGCCCGGCACAGCTGAAGGCGATCCGTCGAACGCTCATCGGGCCGTTGAATCGCATCGAGGTCACCGCGCTGTCGGCACTGACCGGACGGATCGCCGCGCCATTCACCGGCCCGGACGGCATCAATGAGCCCTTGGACGACTCCGGTCCCGCCCCGGGAACGACGCCGAGCTGGTAGGCCTTCTAGGTCTCCGCATTGAGCGAACAACCCCATTTTTGTTGTCATAACAACATATGAGTTGTTTACTTGACGGGGCCGGCCCGGAACGGGCCGGCCCCGTCACCGGTCGTGCAACTCAAAGGAGAACCACATGGTCAAGATCGGCATCGTCCTCGGTTCGATCCGTGAGGGCCGCCTCGGCGAGCAGGTCGCCGCCTGGGCGCTCGAGCAAGCCCGGACACGCGGCAACGCGGAGTACTCGCTCGTCGACGTGAAGTCCTTCGATCTGCCGTTCGTCACCGACCCGGTCCCGTCAGCCATGAAGAACAAGCAATACGGCGATGAACGCGTGCAACGCTGGTCGGACACCATTGACGCGCTCGACGGCTACGTCTTCGTCACCCCGGAGTACGACCACGGCGTGCCGGGGGCCTTCAAGAACGCCATCGACCACCTGTCGCCCGAGTTCTTCGGCAAGGCCATCGGCTTCGTGGGGTATTCCGGCGATGGAGCGATTCGCGCCACCGAGCAGTGGCGCACGATCGTGGCGCTGTGGGGCATGCGCGTCGTGGCGCCCGAGGTGCACCTGACCTTCTTCACCGATGTGAAGGACATGCGCGAGTTCGCCCCGGCCGGGTTCCGCACTGGTGAATTGGCGAAGGTGCTGGACGCTGTCGTGGCCGCTGCGAGCGAACGCTGAGCAGAACCGAACAGAGCAGGCGCCCTGCCGTGGCCTCCCCTCTCGTGGCGACCAGGCGGGGCGCCCGGCCGGGCTCGCCACCTACCCGGTCCAAGGCGAGTTCGACGACGTAGACCAGCACGGCATCGGCGCCGGGCCCCCGGTGACGATCAGTGGGCTGGTCGTCGTGCAGGCGCAGCATGAGACCGCCCGGCGGGGGCCCTGGCCGGACACGCGAGCTTCTCCCGCCGCCGGAGACCGGCGAGCCGATGAGCGTCTCGACGAAGGCGGTCCCGCTCACCCCGTCGGGCCCGCGAACACCGAGGACGCCCGGGACCGGACGTGCCGTGACGACCTGGCCGGGCGGCCCCGATCCGCCTCAGCGGTCCAGGTGGGCGGCCAGGTAGTGGCCGGTGACCGAGTCGGGGCAGGCGGCGAGCTGGGCGGGGGTGCCCGCCGCCACGACGCGGCCGCCGTCGGCGCCACCGCCCGGACCCATGTCGATGACCCAGTCGGCGTTGGCGATCATGTCGAGGTCGTGCTCGATGACGATGACGCTCGCCCCCCGGTCGACGAGCCGGTCGAGCACGCCGAGGAGCACCCGCACGTCGAGCGGGTGCAGGCCGGTGCTCGGCTCGTCGAGCACGAACACCGTCCCGTGCTGGTCGCGCCCCAGGTCGGCGGACAGCTTCAGCCGCTGCGCCTCGCCGCCGGACAGGGCCGTCGTCGTCTCGCCGAGGGTGAGGTAGCCCAGGCCCAAGTCGGTGAGCAGCTGCAGACGCCGGCGGACGGTGGGCAGGTCGGCGCAGGCCTGCACCGCCTGCTCCACGGTGAGGGCGAGCAGCTCGGGCAGGGCGAGGGCATCGGCAGCGGTTCCGTCGCGGGGCGTGCGGCGGATCGTGCGGGCCGCCTCGCCGTAGCGAGTGCCCCCGCACCGCGGACAGACGATCTCGACGTCGGGCAGGAACTGGACGTCGAGGACGATCTGACCGGTGCCGTCGCAGTGCTCGCAGCGCAGCGAGCCGGTGTTGTACGAGAAGTCCCCCGCCTTCAGGCCCGCCGCGCGGACCGCCGGGATCCGCGCATAGCCGCGCCGCAGCTCGTCCATGACCCCGGAGTACGTGGCGACGGTCGAACTGACGTTGGCGCCGATCGGGGAGGCGTCGACGACGACCACGCGCCGCGCCTCACCGGTCTCGATCGAGGTGACCGGGGCGGGCAGGGGACCGTCGGCGGCGAGCGAGCGCAGCGCCGGAACGAGGGATTCCAGGACGAGGGTCGTCTTGCCGGAGCCGGACACGCCGGTGACGGCGGTGAGTCGCTGCTCGGGGATGGCGACGTCGAGGGCGCGCACGGTGTGGACCGGGGCCGTCCCGAGCCGGATGGCGCCGTGATCGAAGGTCTCGGCGGCCGGGGCGGTCGCGCGGACGACGGGCTCCCGCGTCCCCGTGATGAAGGGGGCGATGAGGCTGGCCGGCGACCCCACCGCGTCCTGCAGCGGGGCGCTCACGACGATCTCACCGCCGTCCCGGCCCGAGCCCGGGCCGATCTCGAGCAACCAGTCGGCCTCGCGCAGCAGCGCCACGTCGTGGTCGACGACGAGCACCGAGTTGCCGTCGGCGAGAAGATCCCGCACGACACCCGTCAGGCCGTCGAGGTTGGACGGGTGCAGGCCGATGCTGGGCTCGTCGAGCACGTAGAGCACCCCGGTGGTGCGGTTGCGCACGGCCCGGGCGAGCTGGACGCGCTGCCGTTCCCCGGTGGACAGGGTGGACGACGCGCGGTCCAGCGAGAGATAGCCCAGACCGAGGTCGAGCAGACGGCGTGCGGTGGCGGTCAGCTCGTCGGCGATCTGGCGGGCCATGGCCACGAGCTCGCCGGGCATGGTGTCCGGGACACCGGCCACCCATTCGACGAGTTCGCTCAGCGGCATCGCGCAGGCCCCGTCGAGGCTCATGCCGCGCACCGTCGTCGAGCGGGCGAGCTCGGACAGCCGGGTGCCGTGGCAGGCCGGGCAGGTGCGCACGGTCATGAAACGGTTGAGGCGTTCCAGGCCCTTCTCGCTGTTCGCGCCGGACATGGCCTCCTCGACGGCGCGCACGGCGTTGCGGTAGGTGGCGTTGAGCTCGAACAGCTTGCCGGTCCTGGAGGGGATGGTGACCGGGCGGGTGACCTCGGGGCCGTGCAGGACGATCTCGCGCTCCTCGGCCGAGAGCCGGCGGAAGGGCACGTCGGCGCGCACGCCGAGCGCCTCGGCGACGTTCCACATCCAGCCGATGCCGAAGATGCCCCAGCTCTGGACGGCGCCGTCGCGGATGGAGAGGTCCTCGTCCGGGACGAGCGAGTCCTCGTCGACCTCGCGGACCTCGCCGGTGCCCTGGCAGCGCGGGCAGGCGCCGTCGGAGTTGAAGGCGAAGG
>NZ_CAUTOU010000033.1:0-25061 GCF_963539965.1 uncultured Propionibacterium sp. | reverse complement strand
GGGCGGCTCCGGCGGCCCGAGGCGCCCGGCGGCGCGGGCCCGCGGCCCCGGACGCCGACCTAAGCTTGACGATCATGACGGTGACCGGGGGGCTCAGGAAGTTCGGCGGGCACACCTTCGCCTCGGTCACCGTCAAGAACTACCGCTGGTACTTCGCCGGCGCCCTCGTCTCCAACGTCGGCACCTGGATGCAGCGCACCTGCCAGGACTGGCTCGTGCTGGTCGACCTGACCGATCACTCGTCCACCTCCCTGGGCTATGTCACGGCGCTCCAGTTCCTGGCGATGCCCTTCCTGGCACCCTACTCAGGGGCCGTCGTCGACCGGTTCGCCAAGCGCTCGGTGCTGCGTGTCACCCAGGCCCTGCTGGGCCTCAACGCCCTGTGGCTGTGGCTGCTCGTCGTGACCGGCTCGGTCGTCCTGTGGCAGGTCTACCTGTTCGCCCTCGCGCAGGGCGTCATCACCAGTTTCGACTCGCCGGCCCGCCAGGCCCTCGTCTCGGAGATGGTCAGGGGCGAGCTCATCCCGAATGCGGTGGGCATGAACTCGATGAGTTTCAATGCGGCCCGCATCATCGGCCCGGGCCTGGCCGGGCTGCTCATCGCCGCCTTCGGCGTCGGGCCCGGCATGCTCGTCAATGCCCTGAGCTTCGCGGCCATGCTCGGCGCGCTGGGCGTCATGGACGTCGGCGGGCTGCACCCGCCCGTCCCGCGCAAGGGCAGGGGCGCCACCCGCGAGGGCCTGGTCTACGTGTGGCACCACCCCGAAATCGGCAGCGTCTTCATCATCGCGTTCATGATGGGCACCTTCGGCATGAACTTCCAGATCACCAATGCGACGATGGCCACCGAGGTTTTCGGGCGGGGCGCCGCCCAGTACGGCGCGCTCGGCACGATCATGGCCGTCGGCACCTTCGGCGCGGCGATCATCGCGGCCAGGCGCCGCAATCCTCGCGTGCGCACCCTCATGATCGGTCTGGCCGGGTTCACCGCCGCCGACACCGCGCTGGCGCTGTCGCCGAACTACTACGTCTACGCCGCCCTCCTGGTTCCCACCGGTCTGTGCGCGCTGACCGTGCTGACCTGCTCGAACTCGGCGGTCCAGATGGCCTCGGCCCCCCAGCTGCGCGGGCGCGTGCTGGCGCTCTACGCGGGCCTGACGATGGGCGGCACCCCGATCGGCGCGCCGATCGTCGGCTGGGTCGGTGACGCGCTGGGGCCGCGCTGGTCGCTGCTCGTCGGTTCGGCGGCCACCGGCCTGACCTTCGGCGGCGTGCTCGTCCACCACATGGTCCGCAGGGGCCTGCGCTTCGACCGTCATGGCATGCACCGGGCGCCCGAGGCGATCGGGCACCTGGACTGAGGTCCACGGCCCCGGGTTCGCGGACGGCGCCCACCGTCGTGGCGGGCACGGCGGCCGGCACGACGCGGACGAACGGGATCGGGGGCGGGGTCCGCGCTCGTGGTGCGTCGTCGGGCTCAGAAGACCAGCTGGCAGATCAGGAAGCCCAGGCCGACGGCGACGACGACGGAGGTGATCCCCGGGAGGATGAACGGGTGGTTGAACACGTACTCGCCGATGCGCGTCGAACCCGTGTCGTCCATCTCGATCGCGGCGACGGTGGTCGGATAGGTCGGCAGCAGGTACAGGCCGGTGACCGCTGGGAACGAGGCCGCCATGACGGCCCCACCCACGCCCATCGCCGCGGCGACGGGCATGAAGGTCGCGGTGGTCGCGCCCTGCGAGTAGAGCAGCGCGGAGGCGAGGAACAGCACGACGGCGAGCAGCCACGGATGGCCCTGGATCGCCGCCCGGCCGGCGCCCTCGATGAGGTCCAGGTTGGAGTTCACGAAGGTGTTGCCGAGCCATGCGACGCCGAGGATGCACAGCGCGGCGCTCATGCCGCCCCTGAACGTCGACTGGTTGGAGACCTCGCCGAGGTCCATCCGGCAGGTGAACCTCATGAGGAGCGCGGCCAGCATCATGGTCGTCATGATCGCGGCGTTGCGCCCCATGGGCATGGCGCCGATCCCCGAGGACAGGGCCGCGTAAGCCATGACGACCACGAGGGCGACGGTGAAGATGAGCACCGAGCGGCGGGCGTACGGCTTGATGTCGTACTCGCCCTCGCCGCGCGTCGCCACCAGGCCGGCGGCCATGCGCTCCTGGTAGACGGGATCGTCCTCGAGCTCGCAGCCCAGCCGGGAGGCGACCAGGGCGCCGGCCATGCAGCCGATGAAGCAGATGAGGATGGAGACGCCGACCAGCGGCAGGTAGCCGATGCCGAGGGGCTCGACCGCTGAGGCCATGGCGATCATGGCGGCCGAGATGGGTGAGGCGGCGATCGCCACCTGCGACGCCACGACGGCGATCGACAGGGGCCGCGAGGGGCGGATTCGCTGCTCCTTGGCGACCTCGGCGATGACCGGCAGCGTGGCGAACGCGACGTGACCGGTGCCGCACAGCACCGTCATGAGGAAGGTGACGACCGGGGCGAGGAGAGTGATGCGCCTGGGGCTCCTGCGCAGCATCCGCTCGCTCACCATGATGAGCAGGTCGAGGCCTCCGCAGGCCTGCAGCGCCGCGACGCACGAGATGACGGCGATGATGATGCCCAGGACGTCCCAGGGGATACCGGTCGTCGGGTCGACCCTGCACCCCAGCAGGCCCAGGACGATGACGCCGGAGGCGCCTGCGTAGGCGATGCCGACGCCGCCGAGACGGGCGCCGATGAGGATGAAGATCAGGACCACGGCCAATTCTGCCCAGAACATGATCACTCCTGTGAATCGACAGCCGCCAGAGCGCCGGTCACCCGGACGGGGGGGCCAGGCCGTCGGGCAGGCCCCTCTCGTCGGGGCCATAGACCTTGCCGGAGTAGGTGGGCCTGAGGAAGTTCTCGGTGGACAGGATCCTGTCGATCTCGGCCTCGTCGAGCAGGCCCATCTCGAGGGCGACCTCGCGGACGGACCTGCCGGTGCGCGCGCACTGCCTGCCGATGAGGTCGCCGTTGTGGTGGCCGATCACGTCGTTGAGGTAGGTGACGATGCCGATCGAATTCATGACGGAGTCGCGGCAGACCTCCTCGTTGGCGGTGATGCCCTCCACGCAGCGGGTGCGCAGGGTGTCGAGGGCGCGCGTGAGCAGGTGCAGCGACTCGAACATGGCCTGCGACATGGCCGGCTCCATGACGTTCAGCTCGAGCTGGCCGGCCTCGGCGGCGAAGCAGACGGTGACGTCGTTGCCGAAGACCTTGAAGCAGACCTGGTTGACGACCTCGGGGATCACCGGGTTCACCTTGGCGGGCATGATCGACGAGCCGGCCTGCATCTGGGGCAGATTGATCTCGTTGAGGCCGGCGCGCGGGCCGCTGGAGAGCAGCCGCAGGTCGTTGCAGATCTTGGAGACCTTGGCGGCGGTGCGCTTCACGGCCGAGTGCAGGGCGATGTAGGCGCCGTTGTCGTAGCTGGACTCCAGCAGGTCGGGCGCCTGGGCGATGTCGTAGCCGGTGACCTCGGCGAGAGCGCGGGTCACGGCCTGCGGGAAGCCGGGCGGGGTGTTGAGGCCGGTGCCGATGGCGGTGCCGCCCAGGTTGATCTCGAGCAGCAGCTTCGCTGCGACGCCCACGCGTTCGGTCTCCTCGGACATGTTGTCGGCGTAGCCGTGGAACTCCTCCCCGAGCGTCATGGGCACGGCGTCCTGCAGCTGGGTGCGGCCCATCTTGAGGACTTGGGCGAACTCGTCGCCCTTCTCGTGCAGGCTCTCGACCAGCTCGTCGATCGAGCGCAGCAGGTCCTGCGCGACCGTGTAGACGGCCAAGCGGAAACCGGTCGGATAGGCGTCGTTCGTCGACTGGGACTTGTTGACGTGGTCGTTCGGGTTGATGACGTCATAGCGGCCCTTGGGCAGGCCGATGAGCTCCAGGGCCAGGTTGGCGATGACCTCATTGGTGTTCATGTTGATCGAGGTGCCCGCGCCGCCCTGGAAGGAGTCGGTGGGGAACTGGTCCATGCAACGGCCCCTGACGAGGATCTCGTCGCAGGCGCGGCAGATGGCGTCGGCGATGTCGGACTGGATGGTGTGCAGCTCCCTGTTCGCCAGTGCCGTGGCCCTCTTCACCTGGACCATGCCGCGGATGAGCTCGGGCTCGTCGTTCATGCACCCGTTCGAGATGCTGAAGTTCTCCAGCGCACGGATCGTGTGGATGCCGTAGTAGTTCTCGTCCGGGACCTCCCGTCGGCCCAGCAGGTCCTCTTCGGTCCGGGTGCCCATGATCGTCCCTCCTCGCTCGGTCCATCCGGTATGACCACATGATCAGACTGTTCTCCCTCCTGTCAATTCCCCATGGGGATGCATCCGTTGCATCACTGGTTGTACCGGTGGATCCAGTCGCGCACCGCAGTCCCCGCGGCCGCGGCGACCACGCCGCCGGAACCTGGGGGACGGCCGGTGGCGGAGCTGACACAATGAGCGCATGTCTGCTGCCAGTGATGCGCCGCTCCGCAAGTCGGAGATGCTCGTGCGGGCCTTCGCCGAGCACATCCGTTCGGGGCAGTGGGAGCCCCGTTCGCGGCTGCCCTCCGAGAGGGAACTGGCACGCCGGTTCCAGGTGAGCCGGACGGCGGTGCGCGAGGCGCTCAAGGCCCTCCAACTCGCCGGCGAGATCGAGACCCGCCTCGGCGAGGGCAGCTTCGTCCTCGAGAGCCGGCGCAGCGCCGCTGACGAGGATGCGCTGGTGGGCGCCGGGCAGAGCATCGTGAGCAAGTTGCAGGCCAGGCAGGCCCTGGAGATCTCCTCGGGCGTGCTGGCCATCAAGAACGCGAGCGAGTCCGACCGCATCAAGCTGCGGGCCGTGCGGGTCGAACTCGCCGAGGCCCTCGAGGCCGAGGACTACCAGTGGTACCTGGTCGTCACCTTCGATCTGCACGAGCTCATCGCCAAGGCCTCCCACAACAGCTACTTGGAGGAGACCACCTACGACCTCGTCGAGCCCATGCGCAACGACGAGTGGGCGCTGACCGCCGGCTACGACGCGGCGATGGCCGGCTACTCGATCTCGGTGCACCGCGCGATGATCGACGCCCTGCTCGCGAACGACGTCGACGCCTTCGTGGGGGGCGTGTGCAAGCACTACGAGGACTACCCGGCGCTGCGCCACCCGGACCTGAAGCGGCTCCGGGCGGTGGAGGACACCGGCTGATCCCGCGGGCCGGCTCCCGGCCCGGGCGCGAGAGGGGCTCCGGGGCCGTGACGCCCCGGAGCCCCCGCCCCGCCGGTCAGCCCTCGTCGGCGGCCGACGGGTGGGTCATGTTCATCGGGACCACCCACCTGCCGAACTCCTCGGCGGTGACGAAGCCCAGCTCCAGGGCCGACTCCCTGAGGCCGATGCCCTTGTGGTGGGCGTTCTTGGCGATCTTCGAGGCCTTGTCGTAACCGATGTGGCGGTTGAGGGCCGTGACCTGCATCAGGTTGATGTCGAGGTCGTGAGCGATCTTCTCGCGGTTCGGCTCGATGCCGTAGGCGCAGTTGTCGTTGAAGCTCACGCAGGTATCGCCCAGCAGCTGGATCGACTCGAGTACGCACCAGGCCATGACCGGCTTGAAGACGTTGAGCTGGAAGTTGCCCTGCGAGCCGGCGAAACCGACGGTGGCGTCATTGCCGAACACCTTGGTGGCGACCATCGTCATGGCCTCGCACTGGGTCGGGTTGACCTTGCCGGGCATGATCGAGCTGCCGGGCTCGTTCTCGGGGATGAGCAGCTCGCCCAGGCCGTTGCGCGGGCCGGAGGCGTACCAGCGGACGTCGTTGGCGATCTTCATGAGGACATCGGCCAGGACGCGCAGCGAACCGGAGACCTGGACCAGGGCGTCGTGGGCGCTCAGGGCCGCGAAGAGGTTCTCCGCCTGGGTGAACTCGATGCCGGTTTCGGCGGAGATCCTCTCGGCGGCGAGCGCGCCGAACCGCGGGTGGGCGTTGAGACCGGTGCCGACGGCGGTGCCGCCGATGGCCAGCTCACGGGCCCGGGACTCGGCGTAACGGATGCCGTCCAGGGCGGAGTCGATCTGGGCGACCCAGCCGGAGATGACCTGGCCGAGCAGGATCGGCGTGGCGTCCTGCAGGTGGGTGCGGCCGGGCATGACGACGTCCATGTACTCCTCGGCCTTGACGGTCAGGGTGTCGCGCAGCTTCTCGATGCGCGGGTACATGGCGTTCAGCTCGCACACCACCGCGATGTGCATGGCCGTGGGGAAGGTGTCGTTGCTCGACTGGCCGCGATTGACGTGGTCGTTGGGGTGGACGGGCGCCTTGGAGCCCGGCCGGCCGCCGGCGATCTCGATGGCGCGGTTGGAGATGACCTCGTTGGAGTTCATGTTGGACTGCGTGCCCGAACCGGTCTGGAAGACGACCAGCGGGAACTCGGCGTCGAGCCTGCCCGCGATGACGTCGTCGGCGGCCTGCACGATGAGATCGGAGATGTCCTTCGGCAGCTCGCCCAGCTCGCCGTTGGCCTGCGCGGCGGCCTTCTTCAGGATGCCCAGGGCCCTGATCATCGGGCGGCCCCATACGAAGGTCTCGCGGCCGATGTCGAAGTTGTGGAGGCTGCGCTCGGTCTGAGCACCCCAGTAGTGATCGGCGGGCACCTCGATCGTGCCCATGGAGTCGGTTTCCGTGCGCGTACGCGCACTCGTGTTCTCAGCCATGGGCCCAGCCTAGCGGCGGGCGCGCCCGGTGAACACGGCCCGGTGGCAGTGCCTGCGGGGAGGCCGCCCGTCCGGCCCCGCGGGCCGGGCTCACACGGCGCTGGGCGCCGGCCGGCCGGCCAGTACCGCCAGTACGTTCTCGGCGGCCAGGTCGCTCATCGCCGTACGGGTCTCGATGTTCGCCGAGCCCAGGTGGGGGAGCAGGACGACGTTCTCCAGACCCAGCAGCGCCGGGTTGATCCGCGGTTCGTCCTCGTAGACGTCCAGGCCGGCGCCGCCCAGGTGCCCGCCGGCCAGGGCGTCGGCGAGGGCCTGCTCGTCGATGCAGGCGCCGCGGGCCGTGTTGATGACGTAGGCGCCCTGCCTCATGGCGGCGATGCGCTCGGCGTCGAGGATGTGGCGGGTTCGGTCGGTGAGCGGGCAGTGCAGGCTGATGACGTCGCAGCCGGCGACGAGCTCGTCCAACGGCATGCCGACGGCCCCGAGCTCACTGGCGGCGGGCTCGCGCATCGTGTGCTCGTTGGCGTAGGCGATGTTCATGCCGAAGGCCTTGCAGCGGCGCCCCATGGCGATGCCGATCTGGCCGGGGCCGATCAGGCCGATGGTCTTGCCCTCGATGGAGCGGCCGAGCATGAAGGTGGTGCGGTAGCGCCAGGGCCGTCCGGCGCGGATGAGGCGCTCGCCCTCACCGAGACGGCGGGTGACGGCCAGCAGCAGGCCGAAGGCGATGTCGGCGGTGGCGTCGAAGAGCACGCCGGGAGTGTTCGTCACGGTGACGCCCCGGGCCCTGCAGGCGGCCAGGTCGATGTTGTTGTAGCCGGCCGCCACGTTCGCGACGACCCTCAACCGGGGGCCGGCCGCGTCGAGGAACTCGTCGTCCACCCCGTCGGACAGGACGGTCAGCACGGCGTCGGCGCCCCTGACCAGATCGAGCAGTTCGGCGCGTCCGGGGGGCTGCGCGCCGTCCCAGACGAGGATCTCGTTCCCCGTCGCGCGCAGTCTGTCGATGCTGGGTCCGGGGATCGCGTCGGTGACGCAGATTCGTGCCATGGGACGGCCTCTCATCGGTGAACGGGCGTTGTCAGCATGCTACTGGAAGGTGCCCGCAGGGCGGGAGAGTGAGGTGAGGCTAATCCTCACGGCCGGAAGAGGCGTTCCGAGAGGGCCGCTCAAGACGAATTCCTCCTGCTCGAAACCGCTTGTGGGCCCGGTAGAGTTGGCACGACGACAGCCGACATGGCGCCGTCACATCATTGGTTGACCGTTTCAGGAGCCGTCATGACCTACGTCATCTCCTTGCCCTGCGTGGATGTCAAGGACAAGGCATGCGTCGAGGAGTGCCCCGTCGATTGCATCTACGAGGGCGATCGCACGCTGTACATCAATCCTGAGGAATGCGTCGACTGCGGTGCCTGCGAGCCGGTGTGCCCCACCGAGGCGATCTACTACGAGGACGATCTGCCCGACGACATGACCGAATGGCTCGACATCAATGCGAACTTCTTCGCCGAGCTCGGCTCCCCCGGTGGTGCCGCCCGCCTCGGCAAGCAGGATTTCGACGAGCCGTCGGTGGCCGAGTTGCCGCCCCAGGCCTGATGAGCCCCGCACGGACGCTGCCCGCTTTCCCGTGGGACTCGTTGGCCGGGGCCAAGGCCCTGGCCAACTCCCATGAGGGGGGCATCGTCGACCTGTCCGTCGGCACGCCCGCCGATCCCACGCCGCAGATCGTCCGCGAGGCCCTCGAGGCCTCCTCCCAGGCCCCCGGCTACCCGGCCGTGTGGGGCACGCCCGCGCTGCGCGCGGCGATCATCTCCTACTTCCGGAACCGCTGGGGCAGTGTCGAGCTGAGCGAGCGCAATGTGACGACCGCCGTCGGCACGAAGGAGGTCGTCGGCTGGCTGCCCACGCTCCTGTCGCTCGGCCCCGACGACACCGTCGTCCTGCCCAGGGTCGCGTACCCCACCTACGAGGTGGGCGCCCTGATGGCCCGCGCCAGGATCCAGCGCTGCGACGACCCCGACCAGGTCGAGGGCTCCCCGAGCCTCATCTGGATCAATTCGCCCGCCAACCCGCACGGCGCCGTCGCCCCGCTCGACCTGCTGCGTCGCTGGGTGCGCCTGGCCCAGGAGCGCGGAGCCGTCCTGGCCGCGGACGAGTGCTACGCGGAGTTCGTCTACGACGCCCCCGCGTACACGGTCCTCGCCCCGGCGGTGAACGACGGCGACATCACGGGCCTGCTGGCCGTGCAGTCGCTGTCGAAGCGCTCGAACATGGCCGGTTACCGGGCGGGCTTCATCGGCGGTGACGCCGGGATCGTCGGCGAGCTCACCGCCGTGCGCAAGCATCTGGGCATGATCGTCCCGGCGCCGGTCCAGGCCGCCATGGTCGCGGCCCTGGGCGACCAGCGGCACGTCGACGAGCAGCGCGCCCGGTACGCCGCGCGCCGCGCCCGCATGCGCGCCGCCCTCGAGCGGGCGGGCTTCCGCATCGACCGCTCGGAGGGCTCGCTCTACCTATGGGCCACCCGGGGCGGGCCGGGCCGGGAGAGCATCGACTGGCTGGCCGAGCGCGGCATCCTGGCCGCGCCGGGCGACTTCTACGGCCCGTTCTCGACCGATCACGTACGCATCTCGATGACCGCCACCGACGAGCGCATCGCCGCCGCGGTGGAGCGTCTGACGCGCTAGCCGGCGCCTCCGTGGCGCCGCTTCGGCCGGGCGCCTCTCAGCCGCGCAGGGTGGCGACGACCCGGGCCGCGTCGGAGGCGGTGTCGCCCTGCCAGTCGGCGCGCTCGGCGGTACTGCCGGTCCAGGTGGCCAGGCCGACCTGGAGGCCGGTCAGACCGGCGGCCGAGCCGCGGCACATGAGGAGCTGTGCGAGGCCCCAGCCCTGACGCGAGTCGGGCGCCGTGAAGGTGAGCGCGGAGCCGTCCTGGGCGCAGTCGACCGCGGAACCCCAGACCGTGGTGACGAACTGCATGAGCGCATCGGCATCGGCACCGGCGCCGGCCCGGTCGACCAGGGTGACGGCGGCCGCGTCGTAGCCGTACAGGGCACTGGCCCAGACGCGGCCGGTGTCCTCGTGCTCGGCGTAGCCGTCGGGCACCCCCGAGCGCTGCACGGCCTGGGCCACGTCGTTGATGTCCTCGCTGTCCCAGCCGTCGATCTTCACCAGGGCGTCGTAGAAGGCGCCGGAGGAGTACCAGGGATCCATGATCTCCTCCTCGGTGCCCCAGCCCTGGCTGGTGCGCTGCTGGAACAGGCCGAGCGAGTCGCGGTCGCCGTACTCGATGTTGTGGAGATCCGACTCCTGCAGCGCCGTGGCGATGGCGATCGTGGCGGCACGGGCCTTGAGCCCCCGCCGGATCGCCTCGCCGGTGATGATCGCCGCATTGGCGGCCTGGTCGAGGTCGAGCAGATCGGTGAGCCCGTTGACGCTCACCTGGGCGCCCTGGCTCGGCAGGCCCGTCTCGGAGCCGCCGGCGCAGGCGCCCAGCGCCAGGCAGAGCGTCCCGGCGCCGAGACCGGCCAGCAGCCCCCGTCGGGTCAGGGACGCCATGTCAGTTCTCGTGGAGGGCCGAGTTGAGCTCGATCCGCTGCCCGGGGCGGGCGATGACGCGCACCGCGCCGGTGACCGAGTCGCGGATGAACAGCATGTTGGAGCCGCCGGACAGCTCGCGGGCCTTGACCCCGGAGCCGTCGGGCATCGTCACCTTGGTGCCGGCGGTGATGTACAGGCCGGCCTCGATGACGCAGTTGTCGCCCAGCGCGATGCCGCAGCCGGACTCGGCGCCCAGCAGGCAGCCCCTGCCGATGCGCACGCGCTGCCGGCCGCCGCCCGACAGGGTGCCCATGGTGGAGGCGCCCCCGCCGATGTCGGAGCCGGCGCCGACGACGACGCCCTGCGAGATGCGGCCCTCGACCATCGAGTCGCCCAGGGTGCCGGCGTTGAAGTTCACGAAGCCCTCGTGCATGACAGTGGTGCCCTCGGCCAGGTGGGCGCCCAGGCGGACGCGGTCGGCGTCGCCGATGCGCACGCCCGAGGGGACCACGTAGTCGACCATGCGCGGGAACTTGTCGACGCCGGTGACGACGAGGCCCCCCCGGTCGGCCATGAGCGGTCGCCGGATCCGGTCGAAGTCGCTCGGCGAGCAGGGGCCGGCGCTGGTCCACACCACGGTGGGCAGGACGCCGAAGATCCCCTCGAGGCTGATGCTGTTCGGGACGACCAGGCGGTGGCTCAGCAGGTGCAGGCGCAGGTAGGCGTCATCCACCTCGGCCGGGGCGGCGTCCAGGTCGATGGTGACGCGGCGCACCCGGGTGCTCACGCGGCGCGACTCGTCGCGGCCCTCGACCAGGCAGGAGGGGGCGGGCTCGTCGGCGGGCTCGCCGAGGGCGGGGGAGGGGAACCAGGCGTCGAGCGTCTGGCCCGAGTCGTGCACGGTGGCCAGGCCCCAGCCCCAAGCGGTACGAGTCGCATCAGTCATGCTGCCAGCCTACTGAGAGGCGCCGCCGATTCCCCGTGATGGGCGTGTGAGACCCGCGTGCGAGACCCGTGAGCGGCTGCCGAGGCCCGTGTGCCGCGCCGCCGCGCGGCGGTCATCCGGCGCCCCGCCGCCGATCATGGCTAGGCTTCCACCCATGGCAGCGCACAGCGAGGGACTCGTCCTCACCGATCTGCACGCCCTGTTCGGCCGGATCGTCGACGTCGAGTCGGTCAGCCGGGGCGAGGCCCGCCTGGCCGACCTGGTCGAGCGGGCCCTGGCCGGCTGCCCGCACCTGGAGGTGCTGCGCCACGGCAACAGCATCGTGGCCCGCACCACTCTCGGGCGCGCCCAGCGCGTCATCATCGCCGGCCACCTCGACACCGTGCCGGTCGCCGGCAACCTGCCCAGTCGGGTCGAGGTGCGCGAGGGGCGCGAATTCCTCGTCGGACGCGGCGCCGCCGACATGAAGGGCGGCGTGGCCGTGGCCCTGCACCTGGCCCAGGCGCTCGCCGAGCCCGTCCACGACGTCACCTGGGTCTTCTACGAGTGCGAGGAGATCGAGGCCGACGCCAACGGCCTGGGCCGCGTCGCGCGGGCCCACCCCGACTGGCTGGCCGGCGACTTCGCCGTCCTCATGGAGCCCACCGGCACCCGCATCGAGGGCGGCTGCCAGGGCACCACCCGATTCAGGCTGACCGCCCACGGCACCGCCGCCCACTCGGCGCGCAGCTGGCTGGGCCACAACGCCATCCACGAGCTCACCGGCCTGCTCGAGGCCATCGGGGACTACCCGGTGCGCCAGGCCGTCGAGGTCGAGGGGCTGACCTTCCGCGAGGGCCTCAACGCCACCGTCGTCGTCGGCGGCACCGCCGGCAACGTCATCCCCGACACGGCCGAGCTCCAGGTCAACTACCGTTTCGCCCCCGACATCGAGGCCGACGACGCCATCGCCGCGATGCGTCGCACCTTCGAGCGCCCCGGCGTCGACCTCGAAGTGCTCGACCTGTCGCCGGCCGCGCGCCCTGGTCTGGACCGCCCCGCCGCCCGGGAGTTCTGCGCGGCCGTCGGCGGGGAGCCCGGGCCCAAGTACGGCTGGACCGACGTGGCCCGCTTCTCCGCCCTCGGCGTGCCCGCCGTCAACTACGGGCCCGGCGACGCCGGCAGGGCCCACGCCGTCGACGAGTGCTGCCCGATCGACGATCTCGACACCGCCAGGGACGCCCTGGTCTCGTGGCTCGCCCCCCGGGAGCGGTCATGAGCACGGAGGCCCGGCAGCAGCGCAGGCAGGTGACCGCCGGCCCGGTCATCCGCCGCGGCGGCCAGATCACCGGCCGCACCACCGACCAGCGCCTGCTCGAGGGCGGCCACAGCTGGGCGAACGACGACCCCTGGCGCGTCCTGCGCATCCAGGCCGAGTTCGTCGAGGGCTTCGGCGCCCTGGACGAGCTGGGCCCGGCCATCTCGATGTTCGGCTCGGCGCGCACCGGGCGCGAGGCCCTCGAGTACGCGCAGGCCGAGTACATGGCGCGGGAGCTGGTGAGCAGGGGCCTGGCCGTCATCACCGGCGGCGGCCCCGGCATCATGGAGGCCGCCAACCGGGGCGCCCACGAGGCCGGCGGCTGCTCGGTCGGCCTGGGCATCGAGCTGCCCTTCGAGCAGGCCATGAACCAGTACGTGAACCTGGGCGTCAACTTCCGTTACTTCTTCGCCCGCAAGGTGATGTTCCTCAAGTACGCGCAGGGCTTCATCGCCATGCCCGGCGGCTTCGGCACCTTCGACGAGCTCTTCGAAGCCCTGACCCTGATCCAGACGCGCAAGGTGACGGACTTCCCGGTCGTCCTGTTCGGCTCGGCCTACTGGGGCGGGCTGGTCGAGTGGCTGCGCACGAGCGTCACCGGCGGCGGCTGCATCGACCCGGACGACGTCGGCATCTTCCACGTCGTCGACGACCCGGACGAGGCCGTGCGGATCGTGGCCGAGGGCCGCCCCGGCGCCCGGTGAGGCGCCCCGGCCCGTGCATGCGGGACACCCCGGGCTGGCCCGGAGAGGGGTGCCATAATGGCGGCCGTGTCGAACGCGCCGCAGTCAGTGCCCGGGGGCCCGCGGAGGCGCCGTCGCGGCGCCCGGCTCAGGGCCGTCCTCCGCCTCCTCGTGCCGCGCCGGCCCAAGGCCCTGCGCGACTCGCTGACCCGCTGGCTGTTCTTCGGCGTCATCATCGGCCTCATCGCCGGGGCGGGCGCCATCGTCTTCTACTGGTGCCTCGGCCATGCCACCGGCTGGCTGCTCGTCGGCGTCGGCGGTTACCAGCCCCCGACGACCGTCGGCGAGGGCGGCGGCCTGCCGGGCGGCGGCTTCACCCGCCCGTGGGCCATCCCGCTGGTCACCTGCGGCGGCGCGCTCGCCGCCGGCCTGCTCGTGGCGGCCGTCGCCCCCGAGGCCAAGGGGCACGGCACCGATGCCGCGATTCTCGCCGTCCACCATGAGCCCGCCTCCCTCCGCGGACGCGTGGCGGCGGTCAAGGTGGTCGCCTCCTCGCTCGTCATCGGCTCGGGCGGTTCGGGGGGACGGGAAGGCCCCACGGCCCAGATCAGTGCGACGGTGGTCTCGATGATCTGCGGCAGGGCCAGGGTGCCGAGGCCCGATGCGCGCATCGCCGTCTCGGCCGGCATGGCGGCCGGCATCGGTGCGATCTTCCGCGCCCCGCTCGGCGGCGCGCTGCTCGGCGCCGAGCTGCTCTACCGCGACGACCTCGAGGCCGACGCGATCATGCCCAGCCTCGTCTCCTCCATCACCGCCTACGCCGTCTTCGGCGCGGTCTACGGCTTCCACCCGATCTTCGGGACGATGAGCTCCATCACCTTCTCCCATCCGGGCGCCCTCGTCTGGTTCGCGGCCCTCGGCGCCGCCGCCGGGGTCGCCGGGCGCGCCTACGCGGGCCTGTTCCACGGAGGCGGAGCGCTCCTGCGGCGCATCCCCGTCCCCGCCGGCGTCCTGCCGGGCCTCGGCGGCCTGGCCGTCGGCCTGCTCGGCCTGGTCGTGCCCGCGGCCCTCGGCACCGGCTACGGCTGGGTGCAGCTCGAAATGGACGCCGACTGGGTCATGGCCGCACCGCTGTGGCTCATCCTGGCCATCCCGCCGGCCAAGATCGTCTCCACGACCCTGTCGATCGGCTCGGGCGGTTCCGGCGGCGTCTTCGGCCCCGGCATGGTCATCGGCGGCTGCGCGGGCGCGGCCGTCTGGCGCCTCCTCGCCGGCCTGCCGTGGGTCAGCGCCAGCCCGGCCCCCTACGTCATCGTCGGCATGATCGCCTGCTTCGGCTCGATCGCCCACGCCCCGCTCGGCGTCATGCTCATGGTCGCCGAGATGACCGGCAACCTGTCGCTGCTGGCCCCGGCCATGATCGCGGTGGCCGTCGCCACGCTCGTCGCCGGCGACCGCTCCATCTACGTCAACCAGCTCGAGGACCGGCTCGAGGCCCGCGCCCTGTACGCCGAGCAGGCCGGGGCCGTCGACCGGGCCCCCCGGGGCTGAGGCGCCGGGCCGTCCTGCGGACCGCCGCGCGCCGCCCCGTAGGATGGGGGCCATGGTCTGGGTCCTCGGAATCCTCGTCGTCGGCGTCGTCGTGCTCGGTCTGTGGGCGGCGCGCGGCCGTCTCGGCCAGCTCGGGCCGCAGCTGCCCGATCGTCCCGGGCCCGACCTGCCCGACGGACCGGTGAGCGCCGATGATTTGCTCTCGGTGAAATTCGCCGTCGTCACCCGCGGCTACGACATGGAGCAGGTCGATGCCGTCCTCGCCCGTCTCAGCGGGCAACTGGCGGCCGCTCAGGACGCTCCGACGGCCCCTGCCCGGCAGTCCGAGCCGGGAGCGCGGCCGGGAGCAGGTTCGATTTCCGACTGATCCATAGGGGATAATGGGGGCATCGGCACGGCCGACAGCGTGCAGAACAACTCAGAAACGAGGAACCTATGGCAGCAATGAAGCCACGTACTGGCGATGGCCCCATGGAGGTTACGAAAGAGGGCCGCGGCATCGTGATGCGCGTTCCGGTCGACGGTGGCGGCCGCCTGGTCGTCGAACTCAATGCGGAGGAGGCCACGGAACTTCTCAAGTGCCTCGCGGGCGTTGTCGGCTGACCATTGACGAATCCGGGGCAGGAGGGGGTCGGGCTCGACACCACGGCGGTGCCGAGCCCGACCCCTTTTGGCCCGCCCGGTCAGCGGGCGTCGTGGTACTCGATGGCCGCTTTGTAGACGTCGACGGTCTGGGCGGCGATGGCCTCCCAGCTGAAGTGGTCGATGCAGCGCTGCCGGCCGGCCTTGCCGAAGACCCGGACCTTGTCGGGGTTGCCGACCAGATCGTTCATGGCGACGGCGAAACGGTGCTCGAAGTCGGCCACGTACTCGGCGCTGTCGGCCTGGTCGGGGTCGTAGGGGACCAGCGTCCCGGTGGTGTCGTCGTCCACGACCTCGGGGATGCCGCCGACGGCCGAGGCGACGACGGCGGCCTCGCAGGCCATGGCCTCCAGGTTGACGATGCCCAGTGGCTCGTAGATCGAGGGGCAGGCGAAGATCGTGGCGTGCGAGTAGACCTGACGGACGCCATCGCGCGGGGCCATCTCCTGCACCCAGACGACGTTGTCGCCGTGCACCTTCCTGAGGGCCTCGAGACTCTCGCCGAACTCGGCGGCGATCTCGGGGGTGTCGGGCGAGCTCGCCAGCAGGATGATCTGCGTGCCGGCCTCGAGCTCCCGGGCCGCGCGCACCAGGTGGACCAGGCCCTTCTGGCGGGTGATGCGCCCGACGAAGACGACGGACGGACGGGCCGGGTCCATGCCGATCCGGTCGCAGAAGTCGTGGTCCTCAGCGGGGTGGAACTCGGCGACGTCGACGCCGTTGCGCACGATGTGGACCTTCCCGGGGTCCAGATCGGGGTAGCAGCGCAGGATGTCGTCGGCCATGGCGGTGCTCACGCCGACGATCGCCGAGGCGCCCTCGTAGGCGGTGCGCTCGGCCCAGCTGGACAGTTCGTAGCCGCCGCCGAGCTGCTCGCGCTTCCAGGGGCGCAGGGGCTCCAACGAATGGGCGGTGACGACGTGGGGGATCGACCTGAACAGACCGCCGAGATGGCCGGCCATATTGGCGTACCAGGTGTGCGAGTGGACCAGCTCCGTGTCATCCGGCAGGGCCGAGATCATCGACAGGTCGGCGCCGAGCACGCGCAGGGCCGCATTGGCCCCGGGCGGGAAGTCCTCGGCATGGGCGACCGCACCGTCGCGGGGCTCGCCCATGCACTGCACGTCGACGTCGATGAGATCACGCAGACGCGGCACCAGCTGGGCCACGTGCACGCCCGCACCACCGTACACGGACGGAGGATACTCGCGAGTGAGAATGGAAGCATGCATGACCCGATCGTTTCACACGCATCCGGGTCCGCCCAGACCGTCTCCAAAGTTTTCCGAAATCAACGCGCGCCGTCCCGGGGCGCGCCCGGGGCCCGGGCACTCCGTGTTCCATCGGCCGCGAAAGATCGGCGACCCCGCCTTGTGGGCGCGCGGTCGCGGGCCGTAGGTTGAGTCCATGGCTACTCCTAGCGTTCTCTCTCTCGTCCTGGCGGGAGGCGAAGGCAAACGGCTCATGCCCCTCACCGCCGACAGGGCGAAGCCAGCCGTTCCGTTCGCCGGCACCTTCCGACTCATCGACTTCGTCCTGTCCAATCTGGCGAACTCCAGTCTGCTGAAGATCGCCGTCCTGACGCAGTACAAGTCGCACTCGCTCGACCGCCACATCTCGGTGAAGTGGCGCATGTCGACGATGCTCGGCAACTACGTCACCCCGGTCCCGGCCCAGCAGCGGCGCGGACCCCACTGGTACCAGGGCAGCGCCGACGCCATCTATCAGTCGATGAACCTCATCAACGACGCCGATCCCGACTACATCGTCGTCTTCGGGGCCGACAACATCTACCGCATGGATGTCATGCAGATGCTCCAGGCGCACATCGACTCGGGTCTGTCCGCGACCGTCGCCGGCATCCGCGTGCCGCGCTCCGAGGCCTCGTCCTTCGGGGTCATCGACTCGGGCGGGGACCACCGCATCAGGGGCTTCCTCGAGAAGCCCAAGGACCCCCCCGGCCTGCCCGACTCGCCCGACGAGGTGCTGGCCTCGATGGGCAACTACATCTTCAGCCGCAGGGCCTTCGTCGAGATGCTCGAGGTCGACGGCGCCGACTCCGAGTCCAAGCACGACATGGGCGGCGACATCGTCCCGGCCTTCGTCGAGTCCGGCGAGTGCGGCGTCTACGACTTCAAGGACAACGTCGTGCCCGGCGCCACGGAGCAGGACAAGGACTACTGGCGCGACGTCGGCACGATCGACGCCTTCCACGCCGCGCACATGGACCTCGTCTCGGTCGTGCCGCAGTTCAACCTGTACAACGAGCAGTGGCCCATCTGGGCCGACTCGATACAGGCCCCGGGCGCGAAGTTCACACTGCACGGCACCGCCGAGTCCTCGCTGGTCTCGGCCGGCTGCGTCATCTCCGGCGGCGACGTCGACCACTCGGTGCTCAGCCCGAAGGCCCGCGTCGAGAAGGGCGCCTCGCTCGACCGCTGCGTCCTCATGGACGGGGCCCGGGTGGGGGAGCAGTGCATCCTGCGCAACACCATCCTCGACAAGGGCGTCGTCCTGCCGCCCGGCGCCCATGTGGGGCTGGACCGCGAGGACGACGAGGCCCGCGGGCTGACGGTCTCGGCCGGCGGCATCACCGTCGTGCCCAAGGGCTTCACGGTGACCAAGGAGACCTCCTTCCGCGTCGACTCCTGAACGGCCCCGGAGCCGCTCGGTGCCGCACGGTTGCGCGGGCGCGCCGGCCTCAGCGCGCCTTGACGGCCACCAGCAGGCCCTCGCCCACCGGCAGCATGGCATTGGTGAGGGTCTCGTCCTCGATGGCGGCGGCGAGCGTCTCGCGGATGATGAGCGCCTCGTCCTCCTCGTTGGCCGGGTCGGCGACCTTGTTCCGCCACAGGACGTCGTTGAGGACGGCCAGGCCGCCGGGGCGCAGCAGGCGCTGCGCCTGGGCGAGGTACTCGGCGTACTCGAGCTTGTCCCCGTTGATGAAGACGATGTCGTAGGCCCCGTCGCGCAGATTGTTCAGCACGTCCAGCGGGCTGCCCGGAATGAGGCGGAAGCGGCGTGTGGGGATGCCCTCGTCGGCGAAGGCCCTGCGCGCCTGGACCTGCCACTGCGTCTGCGCGTCGATCGAGGTGAGGATGCCGTGCTCGTTCATGCCGGCGAAGAAGGCCAGGCCCGACGCGCCGGTGCTCGTGCCGATCTCGACGACGGCCCGGGCGTCGACCGCCTCGGCCAGCACGGTCAGGGTGGCGCATGCGCCGTTGCTGAGCGCCGGGGCGCCGCTCAGGACGGCCTGCTCGCGGGCGGTGCGGACCGCCTCGACGGCCGGGATGACGTCGTCGGCGTAGGACAGGGAACGGGAGTCCAGCCCGTCCTGAACGGGATTCTTGCTGCTCCGAGAGGTTGCCACGTGCACAGCCTAGTCGCCCGGGTCTCTACCATGGGTTGAGGCACATCGCACGGATGGAAGGCGAGGACGATGAGCGAACCGATTTTCGGGCGGATGCTGACCGCGATGGTCACCCCCTTCGACGACGATCGAGGGCTCGACCTGGACAGGGCCAGGGCGCTCGCCGCCCACCTGGTCGACGACATGGGCAACGACGGCCTGATCGTCTCGGGCACGACGGGCGAGTCCCCCACGACGAGTGCGCAGGAGAAGTTCGACCTGCTGTCAGCCGTGAAGGCCGAGGTGGGGGACCGGGCCAGGCTGGTCGCCGGCGTCGGCACGAACGACACGGCCATGAGCATCGAGCTGGCCCGCCAGGCCGAGCAGGCCGGCGCCGACGGCCTGCTGGCCGTCACCCCCTACTACTCGCTGCCCCCCCAGGACATGATCGTCGATCACTTCGCGGCCATCGCCGATGCCACGAGCCTGCCGGTCGTCCTCTACGACATCCCGCACCGCACCGGGCGCCCGATCGAGACCGACTCCCTGATCGAGCTGGCCCGCCATCCGAACATCCGTGCCGTCAAGGACGCCAAGAAGGACCTCGACGCCTCGTCCAGGGTGATGGCCGAGACCGACCTGTCCTACTACTCGGGCGACGATGCGATCACGCTGCCGCTCATGTCCATCGGGGCCGTCGGCGTCGTCGGCACCAGCACGCACTTCACCGGTCGTCGCGTCCGCGAGATGATCGACGCCTTCTGCCGCCCCGACCCGGCCGAGGCCCTCCGCCTGCACCGCATGCTGCTGCCCGTCCTCACCGGGGTCTTCGCCACCCAGGGCTGCATGATGGTCAAGGCCGGCCTGGCCCACCAGGGGCTCGACGTCGGGGCCTGCCGTCCGCCGCTGGGCAGCGCCCCGGCCGATCTGGCCAGAACCTTCTGCGATCTGCTCGACCGCACCGACCTGTAGCCGCGCCCGCCGTACGGCGGCGCCCGGACCGGTCCGGGGCGGATTTCGCCGCGGCGGCTAGCCTGGTGGCGTGGTCCCCCTGAGTATCTTCGGCATCAATGCCGGCGAGTTCGTGATCCTCGTCGTGCTCGCCGTGATCTTCTTCGGGCCCGAGCGCATCCCCGAGCTCAGCCGCAAGGCCGCGCGCGTGGTCTTCTACGTGCGCAACATCGCCAATGGCGCCACCCAGCAGCTCAAGGAGGAGCTCGGCCCCGAGTACCAGGATCTGACGCTCGACGACCTGAACCCCAAGACCTTCGTGCAGAGGCACCTGCTCGATGACATCCAGGCCGATCTGGACGGCGTCAAGGACGACCTCGACGACGTCAGGCGCGAGATGAACTCCGCCGCGGGCGCCGCTGCCGGCGCGGCGGACACCATCGACCGGGCGGTGCGCGAGTCCGCCCCGGCCACGGGGGCCGCGCAGGACGGGGCCGCCCCGGCGCCTGCTACCGGGGCGGCGGGCACGGTCCGGGCCGCGGGCGTCGATGCCGCCGTGAGCGCCATGAAGGCCCGCTACGGGCTCTGCTTCGACCCCGACGCGACCTGAGAGGCCCCGGCCGGGCTGAGCGGGCTGAGGCCCCGGCCGGGCGCCCCCGGGCCGTACCACGACGGGGCGGTCAGCTCACCGAGAGGTTGAGCGCCCTGCCCTTGAGGCCCCTGCGGTGCGAGGTGACGATGGCGGCCAACGTCTGGATGGCCTGGGTCGTCGGGCCGTTCTCATCGGTGAGGACGATCGGGTCGCCGGACTCCCCGCCGGCGCTGATCCGCGGGTCGATCGGTATCTGGACCAGCAGGTTGATCTTGCGGTTGCAGCGCTCGGACAGGGCATCGGCAGTGGCCCGGCCTCCACCGGCCCCGAAGAGCTCCACCTTGTGCCGCTCGTGGCAGTGCGGGCACTCCACGTCGAGGTAGCTCATGTTCTCGACGACGCCGAGCACGTGCTGGTGCAGCATCTCGGCCATCGTGCCGGCCCGCTCGGAGATCTCCGAGACGTTCGACTGCGGGGTCGTCACGACGAGCACGTCGGAGTTCGGGATCTTCTGACCGACGGCCAGGGCGACGTCGCCGGTGCCCGGGGGCAGGTCGATGAGCAGATAGTCCAGGTCGCCCCAGAAGACGTCGGACAGCAGCTGGGTGATGGCGCGGTCCAGGATCGGGCCGCGCCAGGCGATGACCTGGTCGCGGGACTGCTTGAGCATGCCCATCGAGATCACGCTGATGCCCGAGACCGGCACGGGCAGGATCATCTCGTCCACGACGGTCGGCCGGGCCCCGCCGATACCGAGCAGACCGGGCACCGAGTGGCCGTAGATGTCGGCGTCCAACAGGCCCACCTTGAGGCCGCGCCGGGCCAGGGCCAGGGCCAGGTTGATGGTCACGGAGCTCTTGCCGACGCCGCCCTTGCCGGAGGCCACGGCCACGACGCGGGTGAGGTTGCCGGGCTGGGAGAACGGGATGACGTTCTCGGCCCTGCCGCCCTGCAGCGATTCGCGCATCGCGGCGCGCTGCTCGTCGTTCATGACGCCCATCTCGACCTCGACGCCGGTGACGCCGCGGACGGCGGACAGGACGTTCGTGACGTCCTGCCTGATGGTCGTGTGCAGCGGACAGCCGGCCACGGTCAGCAGCACCTTCACCGTGACGACGCCGTCATCGCCGATGACGACGTCGTCGATCATGCCCAGATCATCGATCGGGCGGCGGATCTCGGGATCCTGCACATTGTGGAGGGCCGCCCGCACCCGGGACAGCATGGGGCTCTGCACTTCGCTCATGGGCACGTGTCTACGTTACTTCCCCGGATCGGTTCAAATCCGTTGGAGAATTCTCCGGGTCGCGCGGGCCACCGGCCGCGGCGTCCCGGGCGGGGCCGGTGCCCCGCAGGGCCTCGACGATCCCGCGAACGACGTCGACACTACCGACCGTTCTCGGCAGGCGGTTCCTCGGGCCCCTCGTCCGGGTTGTTGCCGTGCTCCAGCTCGAACAGCAGCTCCCGCAGCTGGTCGCGGAGCTCGGAGCGGACGAAGTCCCGGGTGGCCATGTCGCCGACGCTGGCCCGCAGCGAGGCGATCTCGCGGGCCAGATAGTCCATGTCGGCGCGCGACTGGGCGTTGACGCGCCGGTCGTCGTCGAGGGAGGCCTTGTCCCGGGCCTCCTGGCGGTTCTGCGCGAGCAGGATCAGCGGGGCCGAGTACGAGGCCTGGGTGCTGAAGGCCAGGTTCAGCAGGATGAAGGGGTAGGGGTCCCAGTGGCGCCAGCCGCCGATCAGGTTCAGGACGATCCAGGTGACGACGAAGACCGTCATCCACAGCAGGAAGCGCGGGCTGCCCATGAAACGGGCGATCCATTCGGCGAACTGGCCGAAGCTCTCCTCGTTGAACCGCAGGCGCCGGCTCCGGCGGAAGCCGGTGCGGTCGCCCGGCGTGTTGAGACGGTCCTCGGGGCGCTGGTTGTCGGCCATCAGCCCACCTCCTGGCCATCGGTCCGGTCATCGGGGTCGATCCCGTCCATCTGATCGCCGCGCCAGTCGTCCGGCAGCATGTGGTCGAGCACGTCGTCGACCGTCACCGCGCCGATGAGCTGGTTCTCGGCGTTGACCACCGGCGCGACGACCAGATTGTAGGTGGCGAAGTAGCGCGAGACCCTGTTCAGGTCGGCGTCGGGCGCCAGCGGACGGAAGGTGTTGTCGATGACCGCCGAGACCAGCACGCTGGGGGGCTCGCGCAGCAGGCGCTGGATGTGGGCGGCGCCCAGGTAGCGCCCCGAGGGCGTGTCCGTCGGGGGGCGCGTGATGAAGGCCATCGAGGCCGCGGCGGGGGTCACCTCGGGGTTGCGCAGCAGCGCCAGCGCCTGGGCGATCGTGGCATCGGGGGCGACGATGACCGGTTCTGGCGTCATCATGCCGCCCGCGGTGAGCTCCTCGTACTGCATGAGGTTGCGGACGTCGGCGGCCTCCTCGGGCTTCATGCGGGCCAGCAGGTCCTCGGCGAAGTCCTCGGACAGGTCGTTGATGAGGTCGGCCGCGTCGTCCGGGTCCATCTCCTCCAGGACGTCGGCGGCGCGCTCCACCTCGAGGGCGCGCAGCAGCGCCACCTGCTCGTCCTCCGGCAGCTCCTGGAAGGCGTCGGCCAGCTGCTCGTCGGCCAGGGCGCGGGCGACATCGGTGCGCTGGGTCGGCGGCATGCCGTGCAGCTCGCGGGCCACGTCGGCCGGGCGCATGTCGGCGAGCTGGGCGACCTTGCGGTCGGTGGCCTCGTCGGCCGCGGCCAGTGAGGGCGCGATCTCCGACCACGGCACCTGGAAGAGCGCGCCCCTGCGCGAGGTGAAGCCGAAACGCTTGGCGGTCGTCTCGCGCAGCGCCGCCTGGGCGATCTCCCACTGGCGGTTGCGGCTCCCGCGCATCGCCACGTCGAAGATCGTGGCCCTCTTGCCGTCGGTGGTCACCACCGAGCGGTCGAAGAGATCGTCGAAGACCAGGGTCTCGCCCTCGCGCTGCTGGAAGCGCCGGGCGTCGATCACCCCGGCCAGTGACAGGCGCTCGGCGTCGATCGACTGGACGCGGGCCATCGGGACGAAGATGCGGCGCGCGGCGAGCAGCTCGATGACCAGGCCCTTGACGCGGGGCAGGCGCCCGGGCGCCCGGAACTGCGTGACGAAGTCGCGGACCTTGCCCACCTGGTCGCCCGAGGCGTCCAGTACCGGCAGGCCCTGCAGACGTGACAGGAAGATCGAGGTGGCGGCAGGACTCACGCATGAAGGTTACCCTCCGGGGCGGCCCGGGGGCTGCTCCCCGCCGCGCCCGCGCGCCGGGCCCGGTGGGGCGTTAGCGTTGTGCCCATGAGCTACCGACCCCGTCGTTCCGTGCTGTACCTGCCCGCCAGCAATGCCCGCGCCCTGGCCAAGGCCAGGACGATCGACTGCGATGCGATCATCCTCGATCTCGAGGACGCCGTGGCCCCCGACGCCAAGCCCGCGGCCCGCCGGAGCGCCTGCGAGGCCGTGCGCGGCGGCCGGTACGGGCACCGCGAACTGATCGTGCGGGTGAACGCGGCCGGCACCGCCTGGCACGAGGACGACCTGGCTGCCGTGTGCGCCGCCGCGCCGGACGCCATCGCCGTCCCCAAGGTGGACTCGGCCGAGCAGGTGCGCTCGCTCGCCGCCGCGATGGGCCGTCTCGGCGCCCCCGCATCGACCAGGCTGTGGGCGATGATCGAGACCCCGCGGGCGGTCCTCGACGCGGACCGGATCCTGGGCGCCTCCGATCGGCTGGAGGCGGCCGTGCTCGGTACGAACGACCTGGTCAACGAGCTGCACGCCGCTTGGGCGCCGGGGCGCGCACCCCTGGCCCACGCGCTGCAGGCGGTCGTCTGCGCGGCCCGCGCCAACGGCAGGGTCGCGCTCGACGGCGTCTACAACGACGTGCACGACCTGCAGGGCTTCGAGGCCGAGTGCCGCCAGGGCCTCGAGCTGGGCTTCGACGGCAAGACGCTCATCCATCCCGGCCAGGTGGCGGTCGCCAACGGGGTCTGGGCCCCCGACGAGACCGCCGTCGCCGAGGCGCGCGAGCTCATCGCCGTCTTCGACCGGGCCCTGGCCGCCGGCTCCGGGGTCGTCGCCTTCCACGGGCGCATGATCGAGAACCTGCACGTGGAGGCCGCCCGCCGCACCGTCGACATGTACGAGGCCGTCTCGGCGCGCTGAGGGCGGGCCCGGGCGCACACCGGGTTCACAGTCGGCGCAATGGCTTGCCCTGATTTGCCGGCTAGACTTGAGCCAACCAGACTTAGGTTCCGCCTCCCGATGGGCGAACCGGTTCCAGCGATACGAGGAGAACCCCATGTCCATGATGGGCGGCACTGCTTCTGTCCCCGGCCGCGGCAACGCGCGTCTCCAACTGCGCTCGCCCTCGTCCATCGCGGTCTACGACTCCTACGAGGACGCCCAGCACGCGGTCGACTACCTGGCCGACCGGAGCTTCCCGGTGCAGTTCCTGTCGATCGTCGGCACCGACCTGAAGAGCGTCGAGCGCATCACCGGCGGCCTCAGCTGGAGCAGGGTACTGGCCGGTGCCGCGATGAACGGCCTCGTCTGGGGCATCATGGCGGCCCTGCTGTTCTACTTCTTCGTGCCCAATGTGAGCGTCGCCCTCGTCTTCCTCGGCGCCATCGTGGTCTTCGTCCTGGCCAATATGTTCACCTCGGCGATCAGCTATGCGATGACCGGCGGACGGCGCGACTTCACCTCGAGCTCCCAGATCGTCGCCACGCGCTACGAGGTCCTCGGCGAGAACGAGGTGGCCGGCCAGGCCCGCCAGCTCCTGGCGGGCGGCCGCCCCGCCC